>JBBQIO010000291.1:0-5501 GCA_038325015.1 Polyangia bacterium | reverse complement strand
TGGTCTCATCTCGCTTGGGCGTCGCCGTCATACCGAGCTGCGCTGCGTCGCTGAAATAGTTGAGAATCGCGCGCCAGGAAGACTCAGCGCGGGCGCTTCCACGGTGACACTCATCGACGATGATCAGGTCGAAGAAGTCCGGCGCGAATTGGCGGAACATCCCGTTCTGCTCGGCACCGCCGTCAGCGAGTTGCTGGTATAGGCCGAAGTAGATCTCGCGCCCGGACTTCGCTTCCCCCTGCAGTTTCCAGATCGGTGAGCCTTCCCCAGCTCCAAACGCCGGCTTGAACTCGCGTTCAATCGGCTGGTCGATAAGGACGTTCCGATCAGCCAGATAGAGGACACGCGGGTTACGGTCTTTGGCCCACTGGCTGTTCCAGAGCTTCCAGACGATCTGCATCGAGACAAAGGTCTTTCCGGTGCCGGTGGCCATCGTAAGTAGCAGCCGCTTGTCTCCGCTCAGGATCGCCTCGACTGCGCGGTTGATCGCGGTGCGCTGGTAGTAGCGCGGCTCCTTAACGGTGCCGTCCGCGTTGCGAAGCGACCTATTGAACGGTACCAGCAGTCCGTCTGCAGCGATGTCCTGGCGAATACCCTTCCACTCGCGGTAGCGCGCCCATAGCGTGTCGGGCGACGGAAAGCCGGACATGTCGGCCCGTTCGATGCCCGTGTTTCGATCGTCCTCGACGATGCTCACGCCATTGGTCGAGTAGGCGAAAGGGACGTCAAGTAGTTGCGCGTAGTTTCTTGACTGCTGCATGCCTTGGCCCGGTGCAGAGTACTCGCGCTTTGCCTCGACGACCCCAATCGGCATTCCCGGCTCGAACTCCAGGACGTAGTCGGCCCGCAGCTCAACGCCACGACGATGCTTCGAGCCAACCTTGATGATCCGGCCGTCGGTGATGCGGTACTGCTCTACGATCTGATCGTCGGTCCATCCAGCTTGCTTCAGCCGCGGGACGACGTAGTCGCGGCAGGTGTCGGCCTCATTCGGCCGCATGCGCCGCGTCTGCCTAGGGGCGGCGGTCGCGGGCGGGTCTGGGTCCGGATCGCCCAGCAGCGCACGCAGCGCGGTACGGAGAATTTCACTGACTGACGTCCGCTCCGCTTCTGCCCGCGCCTCAAGCGACTCCTTGAATTCGGGTGGGACGCGCACCGGCACGACCTCCGCTCGCCCACGGGGCTGAGGGTTCGGGTGGATCGCGCCGACTTCATAACCAGTCTCGGCTTCGCTCGCAGCGGACTCAATCTGGGCCGTTTGCAAACTGTCAGACGGCGTAGCAACCTCGGTCTCTAGGTATAGGGACGCGGCGTGCCGGACTAGTTCGCTTACCGACGTGCGCTCGACAGCCGCCTGTCGCTTTACCGCCGCGTGCAAATCCGAGTGCAGCCTGACTGGCATCACAACCGCGGGGGCCGACCCCAAGCGCGGGCGCCCGGGTGTGCGGGCGATCCGTGCGACGTCGTAACCGCGCTCCGCCTCATCCGCGAGCGCGATGAGGTCCGGGTCGGTGGGCACGCCACTGGCCGTCCTCCGGACGGATTCGCCATCAGTCATCACTCACCCCCCGGAACTCGAAGAAGGGCTAGGTACTGCCGTCGGCAACGCATTGCGTGCCAGATCAGGTGGTCACCGTTCGGCCGCTCGCCACCGACGAGTTCAAGTAGATTGCCCGCGGCGTCGGGTCCGATAGTAAGAATCTTCGGCGGCTCGGCTTCGGCATCCACGCATCCTTCGAACGTCGCCATGTCGTACGCATGCGAGATGTCCTCGGTGGCGCAGCCGTGCTTCTGCGCTGAGACCGTTACCCGAAGCACTTTCGAAGTGTAATACGAAACCCTGCCGACAGCACAGGTTCCGAGCCTGGTGAAGCCTTTTCGGCCTGCTGACGGGCCCTTCGCCAGGCTGATCGCGTCCAGGAGAGTCCTAATTATCCGTAATATACATATATAACCGAGATCAAGGCTGATGTTAGTCCGAGTTAAGCTAGGGATCTCGGACTACTGGCTTGGATGACATCGCAGGTGCGACGTGGCAACAAGTCAGGGTTCCAGACCCGTGACGTGGCCCCGGCACCAACATGCAGCCCGAGTGGGGCGGCAAGTTGACGGCGCAGGGGCCAAGCAAAACCCGATGCGTCGAACAGTCACGGTCTCGCTGCCTCCGCGATCGCAGACCAGGACCTCAGTCTGAGCTCCGCACCTGCCACGGACGTTGAATCGGCGATACGCAAGATCTCCGAGCTCAACGCCATATACGGCGCTGGTCTCAAGGCACTTGGCGTGCTGCTCCTGCGGACTGAATCGGTTGCGTCTCCGAACCTCGAACAGATGCCCTTCCTCAAAACGCCAGGACGGTCCACAGCCACGCAGTCATTTCACACGGCATGCTCGAACTCGCAGCCACCCATCCCCGCGACACCGTGCTCGGGAACTTGACCGCGACGATCAGATGAGTAATTCTGGTGTGGGCCGTCACCGTCGGCGATGAGTTCGAACTTTTGTCGGACCTCATTGATTGACTAGGTCTAACTACCGGGAGGTCTCCGGAGTAGCTGGGTTTCTGTTGCAGCGAGCGGCACCAGCTAGATCCGGACCCCAAGGGGATCGTGTAGACGATACGTCCCGGTGGGTCGCTGCCGGCCGCTCTTCGGGAGTAGAGGACCGGGCACAAACGGTGCCCGGTCCTCTAACTTATTCGCAGCGGCGGAGGGCTTAAGGTTGTCAGGCCCACGGAGTTCTGCGCAGTTCACGCTGCCGGAACTCCTGGATAGCGTCCCAGTCCCACCGGCGACCGGCGTGACAAACGAACAAGTCACGGCGCTGGCCCAGAAGCAGTACCGCCTCCCACTTCTCGGGATCGCTCCTCTGAAGCTGCCGAAAGACGTCACACCACTCGAGCAGTGGCTGACCGGTGACGAGGGCAATGTGGGCTATGCCGCGCTATACGCGCCGACGTTTCTGGTGCCGCTGACCTCCACCGGCAAACCCCGACGTCTCGCGTTGATCTCGTTGGTGTCCGACACGAGCGGTCCGACCGTCGTGATCGTCCGCGTAGAGGTGACGCCTGGTGCGACCCGGTTCGAACACTCGGTGATCACCGGCTGCGACGTACAGGTCGCGCGGGGCCAAGACTTGATCGCTGAGTTTCTCGAAGTGATGTGGCTGGAGGCCGATCCGGTCGTAGGGAACCAAGGCCATGACGGAGTCGCGCTGTGGCTCAGCCCCGATCTGTCCCGGTCAGGAGCCGATGCCAAGAGCAGGATTTCAGCGATCGGTGCCGTCTACGGCTACCGACTCGAGTACGTGCGCGACGCCTCGCGACATGTGGGCGACGTCAAGTCGCGGCTAGGTGACTCGACGCCTGAACTGGTCATCGTTTGGGAGCCTCACGGGCACGCACTCGACGGTGTGCTGACCTCCTACCGCAACGCCTCGGCCGACGGTGACGTCCTTGAGCTCTCGGAGCCGGTATTCCAGGACGCGCTTATCGAGTTGCGTCTGGAACTCGCCGACCGCGCCGGGGCCGACGACTCCGCGGTGTTGGTGAGCGGCAGCACCGTGCCGCAATCCGGAGACGAGCGGTACTACATCAAGTTCCGCGGCAGTGCCGTGGGCGACAGAATGATCGAGGTCAAGGACTGCGGCCACAACAAGTGGGGCAGTGACCAGAAGCGGAAGGCGCCGCGCGCCGACAAGGGCCTCGGCGCGACGGTCGGTGCGCGACCCAAGACGCTGTACAAGTGCGCTATGTGCAAGAAGAATCGATGGCTGGCGAAGTTCTGACGGCGTGCAGGGCCTGTAACGCGGCGATGGCTCGGCCGGTGCGTACCTGCAGTGACTGCAGTTCGTCGTGGGCTGCCGAGAGTTCGTAGATGTGCGGTCGGGCAGCGTCCGACAGGACGCACCACAGGGCGTAGGTGTCACGGGCAGCCGCCTGATCCACCGCCGCGATGAGCCGAATCTGTCGCGCGCGGGTACTGCGTCCGAGCACCTCGCCAGGGCGCAGCGCGGTCCACATCTGGTCGACGGCCAGCTCGAGCGCATGACGTAGCAGTCTTGCGACCGTGCGTGACCTGAAGACTGTCGAGTCGAGCTGGAGCAATAGTTCGGCCGATGCGAGCACCTCGGCGGGGCTGTGCACCGACCACGAGGAGTTCTCCGTCGGCTTGTCGGTGCCGGTCATGGCGCGGCGTCGCGAAGCGCCGTCAACAGCTCCCTCGTTCGGACGACCATGGTCGAGGTCTTAGCTGGATCTGGTTCATGTACGGCCTCTACGCACGCTTTCACAACGTCGCGAGCTGTCGTGCTGAGTTCGTCGAGTCTGCGATCGAGTGGGGCACCGTTCTTCCTGGCGTCGCCAAGCAGCGCGAGTGCCAGAAGATCACGGGTCTTCACGTCGGCTTTGAGGACGGCGGCGTCAGCGTCAGCGACGCTGCGGCCTTCGCCAAGCAGGCGCGTGTGCGCGAGCTCAGCGGCGACCTCTTCGATAGCGTCGCGGCAGTAACCGGCCACGGAGAGGGCGATGAGATCTGCCGGCAGCGTCGTCTCTTTGGCGAGGGCGTCGGCATCGCGCATGTACTGCTCCACGGCATCGGTGACCAGGCGCACCGCTACGTTCGACTGGGCCAGCCGCTCCACGACGTAGGCGGTAGCTGGGAGCCCGAGACGCCGTAGTGCCCCTATAAGCCGGTCATCGTGGGTGAAGACGACGACCTGCCTCTGCTCACCCAGTGCGTGCAGGACCCGAGCCAGCCCGTCGATCTTGGACGGATCCATCGACTGGACCGGATCGTCGACTACGATGAATCGGAACGGACTTTCAGGTGAGGACGACCGTGGGAGGAACAGCGCGAGACCTAGCGCTGCCAGTTCACCCTGGCTCAGCACGCTCCGCGATCCGACGGTCCCATCGACAGTAAGGGTGAGGTCGACGCGGCGTCGGGTGTTGGTCCCTTCCAGGCTGACGTCGTCAAACGTGACGTTGGAGTCCTGACGCAGAGCCGACCAGATGGCTGTGGCTTGGCTGCGGAACTGTTGGACACGTTGCACGCGTAGGCGTTCAGTAAGTTTGCGTACCCAATCGCGGGCCGCGGTCAACGCCGCCACCTTGACCAGCCCGCTTACCGCGGCGTCCAGAGCAGTGACGGCGGACCCGGCGGCGTCAGCCAAAGGGGCCCAGTCGGTGTCCTGTGTTGCCAGCGCCTGATCGGCTGCCGTACTCAGCGCAAGGGCGGCAACACCGACGTCACGGATGGCGTCGGGCAGCTTCTCGACCAAGATGTGGTCGGCGGTCGCGCCGCTCGCCGTCGCTTTCCCGAGCGCCGCCATCTGCGTCCACGCGCCACGCGCATCAGCCGGATCAACCCCGTCAAGCGGCTTCTGCGCCAAGACTGCAGGTACCGGCAGGAGGAGGGCGCGCGCCGCGGATCGCAGCGACTGAAGCGCAGAGCGCGCCTCACGGGCTTCGGTTGACTCGTGACGGGCTGCAGCGATCTTGG
>JBBQIO010000290.1:0-5501 GCA_038325015.1 Polyangia bacterium | reverse complement strand
CCTCCTCGGTCGGGCACCTCCCGCGTGCCTCCCGCTTCGCGTAATCGCTCCTTGTCGGCTTTGGGGAGCGGTTGAAGAAGGCGTCCGGCCTGTCGTCGTCCTTCGGCAAATCGATCCTCGAAACTCGGAAGTCGGGCGTGGAAGATCGCCGCACCTCGTTTCGTAGACTGGCGAGTGACTCTGCGTCGAACCCTCGGTGTCTTCGCCCTCTTCGGGCTTGCCCTTTTGCGCAGCCGCACCCCGCTCGATCTGCAAAGCGACGCGCGCGCCGAGCTGCGGATAGCGACTACCGACCCGACGCTCGAGCCGTACCTGCGCACCGCCCTCGATGGCGTTCGTCCCGAGCTGCGCAGCTTTGTGGCCGGCCGAATTGCGCAACGGCTGCGCGAGCTGCGCGATGCGCGCTTGAGCTATTCGACCGACGAGCTGCGGCGTCGCGTCATCGACTTCGAGGTCTGGAAATGCGCACGCTATCTGTCGGCGGGCGTCTTCCCCAAGCGCTACTTCGGCTACCTCGACGGGCGCGGCGACACGCAAATCGCCGAACGCACGCTCAAGGAGACGGTCACCCGAGCGCGCCCGATCGCCGAGGCGTTCCAGCAAAAACGCGGCTCACGGATACGCGCCGCTGACCTCGAAATCGTCGTCACGTTTCTGGCCGAGGGTGGCGCAACGCTCCTTAGCGACGACCGCCACGCGAGTCGCGACGTGCCGGCGATCTCCGGCATCGGCCTCGACGACATCGCCAATGGCTTCGCCGCCCGGCCCGAGTTGGTGCATGCCTTCGACGCGAGCTTCGGCACCGGCCTCGGCGATTTCATCGGCCGCGCGCCGCCGCGCAAGTTGACCTTCGTCGAAGCGGTGCTGGCCACCGAGGTCATGTACCTATACGAAAAGGAGCTGCTCGCTAGCAAGCTCGCGCGCTCGGCCACTCCCGGGCTTCCACTCGACGAGCAGACGCTCGACGAGCAGTTCATCGCCACCTCGCTGCAGTACAACAGCGGCATCGCCTTTTCCCCCGAGCGCATCGCGATGATTCGCGCGTTCGCATCGGCGGACTACATCTACCAGCTATCGCTGAGCATGCGGGCGACCCGACCGAGACTGCCGCTGGCGGCACCCGCCGAGACCACCCGGCAACTGCTGTCACTCGGCGATTATCCCACCCAACGAACCTCGTGGAGCGCGGTCTATCATGTGCTGCAGCGGTGGGGCGCCTTCGCGGCGCTGCGGCAGTTTACCGACACCTTCGACGCCGACGGAATGTATCGACCCAGCTCAAGTAACTGACATCACAGGGACAACCAGACCCTAGAACGTTTTGCGCGCGGCTGCGTTGAACGCGTATGGCCTACCGCAACGACCACGACGCCCGCACCGCTCGCTGCTTCGACCTTGAACGCCGGCTCGCCGAATTGCGCGAGCGCAAGACGCAATGGCATACGCTCGACGCTGCGATTGCCGAGCTCGAAAAGGAGCTCGTGGTCGAGCGCAGCATCCTCCATCGACAGACGCTGCCGGTGCTCGACAACGTACGCATCGCCGCGCCGTGCAACATGAGCTGGGACGCGATGAAGGGCGATGAGCGTGTGCGCTTCTGCGGCAAGTGCGAGAAACACGTCTACAACTTGTCGAACATGACGCGCCAAGAGGGCGAGCAGCTGGTGCGCGACAAAGAGGGTTCGCTGTGCGTCCGCTTTTACCAGCGCGTCGACGGCACGGTGCTTTCGTCGGACTGTCCGGTGGGAAAGCGCCGGCTGCGTTTTCGTCGGCTCGCCGTAGCCACCGCCGGAGCAAGCCTGTTGCTTTTCGGCTTCGTCGGTTTCGTCGGTTTCGGCATGACGCGGATGGGCGCCGTTTGCCCCGTCATGCCGATGGGAACGGCCGTAGTTGCCGCTCCAGTCGACGATCCGCCGCCGCCGTGCATGGGCGAGCCTGCGCCGCTGACGATGATGGGAGGAGTCGCGCTGCCGCCGTCGACGATGGGCCAAATCCGCATTGCGCCCGAGCCCACGCACAGGCCGAAGCACAAGCTGCGCGTCTTGAAGTAACCCCTCGTCGGTCGATTTGACTACTTGAAGACCTCGACGAAGAACGTCTGCATCGCCTGCCACGAACGCCGCGCGGCTGGTTCGTTGTATCCGATCTCCCCGGTCAGGCCATTCTTGGGGCCTAGCCGATCCGCATCAGGATTGCTGAACGCGTGGCGCGCCCCGGCATACTCGACGTACTGATAATCGATCTTGTCGGCTTCGAGCCCGGCCTCGAACTCCTTCTTGTCCTCCGGCTTGAGGCTCGGGTCGACGGCACCCTGGAGCACCAGCAGCTTGGCCTTAACTTTGCCAGCGCCCGCCGGCGGCTTGAGCAGACCGGCGTGAAACGCCACCACGCCGACCAGCGGCGCCCCGCTGAAGCCAAGTGCCATGGCAGTCGTACCGCCGAAGCAAAATCCGATCGCGGCAATCTTCGACGGTGAAGCGAGCCCGCTTTTGACCAGCTGATCGAACGCGGCGCGCGCGCGCTCGGCCATCAGCGGCTTGCCGTAAAACTGTCCGACCAGCTTGCCGGCGACCTTGGCGTCCTCGGTCGACTGTCCGTCGCCGTACATGTCGACGACGAACGCGATGTAACCCATTTCGGCGAGCTGCTTGGCCCGCCCCTTGGCGTAGTCGTTGATGCCCCACCACTCGGGGATGACGAGCACGCCGGGCAGCTTGCCCTTGGCGGTGCGCGCGTCGTCGTAGACCAGCTCGCCTTTGAGCTGCGTGCCACCCTGCTCGTAGGCCACGGTGCGGTCGACAATCTTGGCCTGCGCGCCAGTTGCGAAGGCACTGGTAAAAACAGCGATCAGCGTGAGGAGCTTTTTCATGGCGACATCTTTTGCCAAACGCCGCCGTGTGAGCAAGCACTGTTCCGTTAATTTTTCAGCGGTGCGGTCGGGTGCGCCTTGGCGTACGCCGCCAGCCCCTTGGCCGACTCGGAAAACAGTCCGCCGAAGATCATCCGCGCGATCGGGTGCACGCAGCGCATCAGGAACGTCGGCCGGTAGTGCGCGATCCACACCAGACGTGTTTGCGTTGGGCCGACCGGCTCGAACGTCATGTCCTCAACCATGGCCGTGACCATCGGGAGCGTCATGCCGTAGATGGTGAAGGCCAGCCTCTTGCCGGGCTCCCACATCAAGAAGCGCTCTTTGACGGTGGTCGCTTTGAGCTCGACCTCGCGCTCAGAGCCGACGCCGCGCGCGGCCGTCTTCCAGCGAATGTCGATCAGATCCTTGAACCACTCTGTTTGCGCTTCGGCGGTGGCAACAATTTCGAACACCCGCTCGGGCGTGGCGTCGATGATGACGCTGTTCTCAAAACGAAATGGCGCCGATTCGGTAAAGCTCAACGGCACGGCTTCGACGTGGAACCACATGCGGCCAGCGTCCGCTCTCGGCGCTCGCGGAGCAAGCCGAAAATCAGCGACCGAGGCAGATGATCGTGCCCTACGGTCGCGTTCGTCGAGTGTTTCGGTCGTTGCAGTCGGCTTGATTATTTTATTCTAGACTTGGGCAATAATTAACCCGCACGGCAACTACCTAAAGGCTTTGTCTAGCGGCGCTTGCCGCCTTTGGCCGATTTTTCAGCCTTCTCGGCGCTGCGTCGCTGCGCCAGGTACTCGTCGTACGTGCCGCGAAAGTCGACCAGACCGCCCTCGCCAAAGGCGAACAGCCGCGTCGCGAAGCTGTCGATGAGATCGCGATCGTGCGTGACGACGAAGGCCGTCCCGTCGTAGCGCGACAAGGCCTCGCCCAGGGCGACGATCGATTCGAGGTCCAGATGGTTGGTCGGCTCGTCGAGGACCAGCACGTTGTCCTTGGTGAGCATGAGCTTGGCGAACAGCAAACGCACCGCTTCGCCGCCGGACAGTGCCGCAGTCGGCTTTTGCCCCTCTTCGCCCTTGAAAAGCATCTTGCCGAGCAGCCCGCGAATATCCTGCAGATAGGCGCGGTCGTCGAACGAGTGCAGCCACTCGGCAGCAGTCGTGTTCTTGGGGATCGCCTCGCCGTGATCCTGGGCGATGTAGCCGATCGAGACTTCGTGGCCCCATTCGAGCGTGCCGGCGTCCGGCTCAAGCTCGCCGGTCAAGATGCGACATAGCGTGGTCTTGCCGACCCCGTTGGCGCCGATGATTGCCACCTTGTCGCCGCGCGTGATCAGCGTCGAGAAATCCTTGCAGATCGGCACGCCCGGCCAGCTCTTGCTCAGCCCTTCGACGGTGAGCGTCTGCTTGCCCGAGGGCTTTTTGCACAACAGCTGAATGAACGGCCGCTCGATGTTCGACTTCTTGAGGTCGACGCCGGTCAGCTTCTCGATCTGCTTTTTGCGGCTCTGCACTTGGGAGGCGCGCGTGCCAGCGGCGAAGCGAGCGACGAACTCTTGCAGCTGCGCGACCTTCTTCTGACGGTCGGCGTTCTCCGATTCGATGCGGCTGCGAATCTGCCCCTTGGCCATCACCATGTCGTCGTAGACGCCGGTGTAGGTGATGATCGTGTTGTAGTCGATGTCGGCGATGTGCGTGCAGATCGCATTGAGAAAGTGGCGGTCGTGGGAGATGGTGATGAGCACGCCCTGATAGGCGCACAAAAAATTCTCCAGCCAGCGAATCGAGTCGATGTCGAGGTTGTTGGTCGGCTCGTCGAGAAGCAGCACCTCGGGCTTGCCAAACAGCGCTTGCGCCAAGAGCACGCGCAGCTTCCAGCCGCCGGCCAGCTCGCGCATCGGCCGCTCGATCTCGCTGGCCGGGATTCCCAGGCCGGCCAAAAGCGTGCTGGCGTCGGCCTCGGCGGTGTAGCCATCCTCTTCGCCGACGATCACCTCGAGCTCACCGAGTCGGTGACCGAGCTCGTCGCTGATGTCGGGCAGCGCAAAAATGCGCTCCTTTTCGGTCATCGCCGCCCACAGCTTTTTCGCTCCCTGCAGGACGACGTCGAGCACGCGCACGTCCTCGTAGCCGAACTGATCCTGGCGCAGCACCGACGTCTTTTCCGGGCGCGAAACGGTGCCCGTGTCGGGGTCGAGGTCGCCCGACAAGATCTTCATGAACGTCGACTTGCCGGCGCCGTTCGGGCCGGTCAGACCGTAGCGCTTGCCGGCGGTGAAGTTGACGTTGACGTCCTCGAAGAGGCGCTTGGCGCCGTACGATTTGGTGACCGCGGCGACGACGAGATTGGACATGGCGCGCGCTATATACGTGGTTGCGAACGTTCGCGCCAGCGTGACCTGTGCCACGCAACTAAACGGCAGTGCCGTGCGACGATCATCACGATGAAAGTCACTCGCCTATTCCATACCCTGATTGTCTGCGGCGCCGCGCTGACCGGCGGCGCGGCAACCACGGTCGTGGCGGCGGTCACGCTCGAAGGCTGCGGCGGCACGACTGCTCACGGCCAGCACGCCGACCTCAGCATCGACCTGGGCATCGACTTCGCCGGCTATGTCATCATCGACGAAGGG
>JBBQIO010000289.1:0-5518 GCA_038325015.1 Polyangia bacterium | reverse complement strand
CAAAAGACGTATCGGCGTCGTCGCCGGCTGCCTGCTCGCGGGCGGGGCATTCACTCCGCTCGCGGCTCGGGCGCATGGTGAATCTTCGACCATCCGTGTGGTCGCCTCCTCGGCCGGAACGGCGCCCAATTCGGCGACGGCCGAAACGACGATCTTCAATCCCGAGCCGCAGATCGTCCGGCTGCCCGACGACGTCGGCCAACGACGGGCGATTCGCGGCGCGACGCCGCCGCAGCTGCCGAGCGGCGGCAGCGAATCCCCCGAGCTGCGCGCGCTGCGAGAGCTCGACGAGGCCGCGCTCAGCGACGGAAACGCTGCGACCGCAGACACGCCCTCCGACCTGCATCAACCCGACCTGCCGGTGTCGTGGCAGCCGCGCGTGCAGCGCTACGTCGAGTTCTTCTCCAAGGACCATCGCGGCCGCATCATCATGGACAGCTGGCTCAAGGCCGACGGCCGCTACCGCGCGCTGATGGACGCCGCGCTGCGCCGCGCGCACCTGCCGCTGGCCATTCGCTACGTCTCGATGATCGAATCGAGCTTCAATCCCTACGACCATTCATCCGCCGCAGGCGCGACTGGCCTGTGGCAGTTCCTGCCCGAAAACGCGCGGATCTATGGGCTTCGTATCGACGGTTGGGTCGACGAGCGGCGCGATCCGGAGCGCTCGACCGACGCGTTTACGCGCTACATCGGCGATCTCAAGACCCGTTTTGGCGGCTGGCCCCTGGCGCTGGCCGCGTTCAACGCCGGCTACGGCGCCGTGCTGCGCGCCATGCAGAAGTACAACACCAATGACTACTGGGAGCTGTGCAGCCACGAGGACGGCCTGCCCTGGGAGACCGTCCTCTACGTGCCCAAGATGATGGCCGTCGCGCTGATCGGCGAAAATCGCGCACGCTTCGGCTTTTCCGACGAGCGCTCGGAGAGCTGGCGGTTCGATCGCGTGACCGTCTCGTCCTCGGTGAGCTTGAGCGAGGCGGCGACCTGGACCGGCGCGACGGTGGCCGACCTTGAGCGGCTCAATCCGGTGCTGCGTCGCGACCGCACCCCGCCGGGTGAGAGCTGGCCACTGCGCGTTCCGCTCGGCACAGGCGGGAGCTTCTTGACCCACTACGATCCTGCGCACAGCTCGGTTCGCGTCTATCACCTGCTCTTCGGCGAGCGGCTCGACGATGTCGCTCGTGCATTCGGGCTGCGCACCGCCGAGCTGCGCACGCTCAATGGTCTGGGCCGAGGCGAAGGCGAGCCGCGCGGCACCATCGTCGTCCCTGCGATGGCGACCCTGCGCGCTCAAAACGGAGGCGTGCGGGTGGTCGCTGTGCCCGACATCGCGCTCCGCGTGGGCGGCAAGAAGCGGCTGTTTTTTGCTGTACGACCCGACGACACCGCGCGAGAAATTGCCGCATTCTTCCATGTGTCGACCAGCGAGCTGCAGGCCTGGAATCGGCTCGACCCGCAGTCGGCGCTGTCCGGTCTGGTGCTGCAGCTGTGGGTGGCGCCGGACTTCGACGAACGAACCGCGCTCCTGGTCGATCCGCGCCACGTTCACCTGGTGGCCATGGACAGCGACGAGTTCTTCGATCTGATGGAGCGACGAAAAGAGCGCGTTCGAGTACAGGTGACCGTGCGGCGCGGCGACACCTGGGCCAAGCTGGCGGCGCGGTTCGGTCTAACCGTCGCCGATCTCGAGCGTATCAATCGCGTCGGCAGCAAGGAGAAGACGCTGACCAACGGGGAGCATCTGGTCGCCTACCGCGCCATGACCGAGACCGAGCGACGCACGGCGCATGAACTGGATGCGTCGCCGATCGCCGAGGTCCGGCCCATGCCAAGCACGCCGGTCACGACCGCTCCGGCACCCGACGGCGACGACGATGACAATGACAGCCCCGACGCAGACCGCCTGCCTGCGCCGCCGCCGGCCGACGCGACGCCATGAGCGAACGCAACCTCGACGTGGCCACGGCGGCGCGACGCCTCGATCTGTTTTTGGCCGCAGCGCTCGGCTGCTCGCGGGCCGCGGCGCGCCGTCTGATCGACGAAGATCAGGTGCGAGTCGACGGCAAGCGGGCGCGTATTGGTCAGTCGCTGGTTGCCGGCCAAAAAGTGCGCATCCAGTCGGAGCCTCCGAGCGAGGCGGCGCTGCGTCCGACGCCGCAGCCGGAGCTACCGCTCGACATACTGTTCATCGACGACGCAGTCGTTGCGCTCAACAAGCCAACGGGTCAGCCGAGCCAGCCGCTGCGCGCCCACGAGCAGGGCACCCTGGCCAACGCGCTGGTCGCACGCCATCCAGAATGCGCCGAAGCAGGGCAAGATCCGCGCGAGGGCGGGTTGGTGCAGCGGCTCGATTCCGAGACGTCGGGCGTGCTCTTGGCCGCCCGCTCACGGCCCGACTGGTTGGGCTTGCGCAGCTCATTTTCTGGCGGTGCAGCAAAAAAACAGTATCTCGCGGTCGTGGTCGGCAATCCGGCGCAAACCGAAGGCGACATCGACGCCCCAGTGGGCCATTCGCGAGATCATCGGCGTGCGCTCGCCGGCTGGGCGGTGGCCGGCAGTCGACCCGCCATCACCCACTATCGAGTGCTGGCCGAGACCCATGGAAACGCGCTGGTGCTGGCCGAAAGCCACTCGGGCCGGCTGCATCAGATTCGCGTTCACCTCGCGCACATCGGCCATCCGCTCGTCGGTGACGCACTGTACAAAGGGCCCGCCTGGCCGAGCAGCGACGCGCATCACCTCTTGCATGCGTGGCGAGTCGAGGTGCCGCATCCGCGGACTGGAGCTGCACTGAGCGTGACGGCACCACTGCCAGCAGCGACGACCGCGCAGCTGACCGAGCTCTTCGGGGCCGCCGCGATCGCCAACTTGTCGGGTCCTTAGGGCCCTTAGCTACTCCAAGAGCACCAGGTCGGTCTCGATCAGCAGAAACAGCGTGCGGCATAGCGTGACCAGCTGCTCCGGCTGCTCGTAACGGTGCATCCAGTCGCCGACACTGCGCTTGCCGTCGAGCCGTGACCACAGCTCGCGCGGGCCCGCGCCGACGCGAAAATGCTCCGGTGTCGGCCGCGCCCGCTCGACTTTGCGCGCCCGCTTGTCAGTGACCGTCGCGAGACGCTCGCGCACCACGTCGAGCGACAGCGCCGCCACGCCCGCGCCGATGACCTCGAACGGATCGAGGCCGAGGGGGAACGCCTCGCGCTGATTGGTCCGGCCGCGGATGAACGTGTAGCGCCCGTGCATCCAACCGAACAGGTCGATGATTTTGTCGCGCACCTGCCGAGTCAAATGGCGAAACACTTCGAGCGGGCGCAACAGGCTCAGGCCGACCAGCGTATCGCCGAGCTTGCCGGCAAAACGCGGCAGCACGGCCAGCGCCATCGACAGCTCGCCCGCTGAGATCACGCCGCGGCTGACGAGATACTCGCCGAAGCGCTCGTTGGGCACATTGGAGGCCACGAACTCCGGCACGCCTTCGACGATGTAGATCTCTTTGATCGACGGGCCGCTTTCGAGCGTCAACAAACCGGTGTCGCGCGTCGACGCCAGCCGACTGAACACGCGCACGGCGCTAACGCGCGCCAGGTCGCCGGCCAGATCCGGTCGCTCGACATTGGCCCCGGCGCCGATCACAACCACCTTGGCATACGACGGCGACTCGGGCTCGAAGCCCGCACTCGGGCTCTCTTTGGCGGGGGCCTTCGCCTGCTCCGCAGCGGCTTTGCGCACCTCGGCCATCTGCCGCGCGGCCTCGGTATTTTTTGCGTTCGTATTCTCGCCGATGATCTCGCTCTGCTCATCGGCCAGGTCGGCCGCACCGGCGTACTGCTGCACCAAAAGCGCCAGGTCGCGGGGCGAGCCGCGTAGATTTTGCCCGTCGAAGGCGCGGTTCAGCGCTTCACGCGCGGCCAGCGCCGTGGGCAGCCGCTCGTCGGGGTTGCGCTGCAGCAACTTCTCGACGTACGAGCGCAGGGGCACTGGCACCTCGGCGCCGTAGCGATGCCAGCGATCGAGCCGCGCGTCGCGCACCATCAAGAGCACATCGAGATCGTTGGGCGCGGTGAACAGGCGCCGCCCCATCAGCATCTCGGCGAGCACGATGCCCACGGCAAACAGGTCGGCGCGCGCGTCGACGTTGCCACCGACCACCTGCTCGGGCGCCATGTAGCCGTACTTGCCCTTGAGCGTCCCGGCCTGAGTCTTGTTCTCGCGATCGCGCTCGGCGGCGCGCGCGATGCCGAAGTCACCCAGTTTGACCTGCCCACGCCGCGACAAAAAAATGTTCGACGGCGAAATGTCACGATGGACCAGGCCAAGGGCGCGCCCATCCGCCCCGACGCGCGCATGCGCAAAGGCCAGCGCCTCCAAGATCTCGGACGTGATGTAGACCGCCAGCTTGGCCGGCAGCCGTTCGCGCTTTTGCGCACATGCGCGGAGCAGCGCCAGGGCGTCGATGCCGTCGACCCATTCGAGCGCGATGTAGTGCTGCCCATCGACCTGTCCATGCTCGAAGACGCGCACGATTTTGGGGTGGGGCAGCGCGTGCTGCAGGCGCGCTTCGTCGACGAACATGGCGACAAACTCGGGATCCACGGCGAGATGGGGCAGCATTCGCTTGATGACCAGCGACTCGTCGAGCGAGCCGCTCATGTCGCGCGCACGAAAGATCTCCGCCATCCCGCCCACGGCAAGGCGCTGCAGAAGCTGATAACGACCGAAGCGGCACGGAGTAAATGCCGGAAGAGAGTCTGCCATGCCGCGGGCAGCATACCACGTGAGCGACGGCGACGGCCGCCTCGCACCGTCGGCAAACGTGATGCGTGCAACGGCCCTGCGCGCTGGCGTTGGTGCGCCATTTGAGCGCAACATCCCGTCCATGTCCGCATTTGCCGAATACTCCCGCTACGACGCCAGCGGGCTCGCCGAGCTGGTGGCTAATAAGGACGTCTCGGCCGCCGAGCTGCTCGAGGCCGCACTCGCCCGCGCCGAATCACAAAAAGAGCTCAACGCGATCTGCATCCCGATGACCGAGCTCGGCAGGTCGCGCGCCCGGGAGCCATTGACCGGCCCGTTTGCCGGCGTGCCGTTTTTACTCAAGGACATCGAGCAAGACTACGCCGGCGTCGCCACCACGGCGGGCAGCCGCGCCTTCGCGGGCTTCGTTCCCACCGAGCACTCCGAGGTCGTCAAACGCTTTTTGGCCGCAGGCGTGGTCATCTTCGGCAAGAGCGCAACGCCGGAGCTGGCCCTAATGGGCGTGACCGAGCCGCTGCTGTACGGGCCAACGCGCAATCCGTGGAACCGCGGGCGCACCCCCGGCGGCTCATCGGGCGGAGCGGCAGCGGCGGTCGCCTCGGGCATCGTGCCCATGGCCGGCGCCTCCGATGGCGGCGGCTCGATCCGCATTCCCGCTTCCTATTGCGGGCTGTTTGGGCTGCGTCCGTCGCGCGGTCGAGTCTCGGCCGGCAGTCGCTTTGGCGAGGTCTGGGAGGGCGCCTCGGCGGAGCATGTCTTG
>JBBQIO010000288.1:0-5518 GCA_038325015.1 Polyangia bacterium | reverse complement strand
CCAGCGCGGCGCCTGCGGCATGTCGCGATGGATGAACCAATGCACCATCTCGTGTTGCAGCGTGCTCCAGTCGGTTTCGTTGATGACGATGAAGGGGGAGTCATCGATCATGAAGCCGTTGACGAAAAATCCCTGGAACTGCACTCGATTGCGCGGCAGCATCGACGTATCGCGCTTGGTCGTGGCTTTCTCGGGGAAGAGCTCGGCGAAATCCGACCGATGCTCGAACAGCACGACTTCGAGTCGCTGCTTGGGCAGCGGCAGCGAGGGCGAGACCAGATGGGCCAAGAGCCCGGCGCGCTGCTCCATCTCGAGCAGCTGTCCGCGCGCCACCCAGTTGGCGTTGTCGGTGCGCAAAATGAAATGGGCCGAGCCGAGCTCGATCCAGGTCGGGCCGCCTTTGGCCGGGCAGGTCAAAGGGGCGTGTGCACAACCGGCGAAGAGCGCTAGTAGTGAGGCCGACAGCAACCAAAACGAGGAGCGTGGGTTCACGCGCGAAGTGGATGATCGGCGCGTGACGTTGTCAATCCGGCCGAGCCGTGGTCAGGCCGGACGAACGGCGGCGAGGAATTCCTCAGCAGGCAGCGTGTTGAGGACGTCGGCTTTGGTCAGCCCGCCGCGCCGCGCGATGGCCACGCCGTGCCGGAGATTGCGCAAATTCGCGACCGAGTGGGCATCGGTCGAAACCACGAAGCGAATGCCGCGGACACGCGCACTCGGAATCAGCGCCGGCGGCAGATCGAGCCGATGCGGGTCGCCGTTGATCTCGATCGCCGCTCGCGAGCGCGCGGCCGCATCGAAGATCGCTTCGACGTCGCAGTCGATCGGATCACGCGACAAGAGCATGCGGCCGAGCGCATGGCCCCAGATCTTGAAGAGCGGATGCTCGAGCGCCCGGACAATGCGCGCGGTCATCGTGGCCGAGTCCTGCTTGTGACGCGAATGAATGCTGGCGATGATCACGTCGAGCTGCTCGAGAATCGCGTCTGGATAGTCGAGCGCGCCCTCTTGCGTGATGTCGCTCTCGGTGCCGCGCAAAATGCGGATCGTTACGCTCTGTTGCACGCGCGCGATCTCATCCCACTGACGGCGCAATCGGTCGGCCTCGACGCCGTTGGCGTAGTGGGCGGTCGGCGAGTGATCGGTGATCGTGAGATAGGCGAAGCCCAGCGATTGGGCGGCGCGCGCCATCTCCTCGATCGTGTTTTTGCCGTCGGAATAAAGGGTGTGGCAGTGGACCATGCCGCGCAGATCTTCGATGTTCAAAAGTGCCGGCAGCGGCGGACCAGTGCGCAGCAACTCGGGGTGCTCGCGCAGCTCGGGCGGAACGTAGGCAAAGCCTGCCGCGGCGTAGAGTCCGGGCTCATCGAGGCCGCTCGGTGCGCCCGACCAGGCCGCTTCGATCCGCTGGACGTGCTCAAGCGGACCGGTGGCGCTGAGAAGCGCGCTGGCCTGGTCCGCCGGATCGCTGACGGTCACGCGCACACGCTCGCCATCCCGCAGGACAACGCGAATGGCACCGGGCTCCTTGGCCCCGAGCTGCGCGACCAACGGATAGCGCTCGACGGATTGCAAGACGGCAGCGGGATGTGCGCTGACCGCCACGAGCTCCAACTCGCCGACGGTCTCGCAGCCGCGGCGCATCTCACCGGCCATGACGACTGTGCAGTCAGGCTGCGCAGCCGAGAGAAACGCGATCAGCGGTTGGGCAAGCTCCTCAGCCTGGTTGCGCGTCAGGCGGGTGGGCGCGGCCTGCTTTTGCAGTGCCTTGGTGATTCGCTCGACGGTCTTGGCGGTGAAGCCGGCGACCGTCTCGATCTTGTTCTCCGCGAGCGCGGCGGTCAGTCCATCGATGTCGCAAATCCCGAGCGCCCGATAAAGCGCGATTACTTTGGCCGGAGCCAAGCCCGAAGCCGCCTGCACTGCGGGCAGCCCACGCGGCAGATCGCCGACCAGCTTGGTCAGCAGGCTCGACCCCCCGGTAGCAGCGATTTCGGCGGCCTGACGCGCCAGCCCATCACCGATGCCGGGCAGCTCGGTGAGACGCCCCGCCGCCAAGAGGGCATCGAACCCTTCGGCCGCCTCGATGACGTCGGCCCCGCGCAGATAGGCACGAGCGCGATAGGCGCCGTCGCCGGTGAACACCAGCCAGGCGGCGATGTCGCGAAACACACCAGCGATGGCAAAACGATCCACGCTCGAGTAGGTCACGCCGTCGCTCGAGGCGAGAGCCGCTCGTCCGACAACAACCTCATGCTCAGCTGGATCGTCGGCATTTTGCTCGGCAGCTCCTCGGCAATGTGCTCCAAGACGACCGACAGATCATCATCGTTCGCGCGTCCCGTGCGATTTACAGCAGTCTTTGACGCACGTCGCGGAGGGTGTCGACCAGCGTCTCGGACGGGTCGCGCGGATCGAACCCGAGCTCGCGTTTGGCCTTGTCGCTGTTGCAGTACCAATACACCTGGCTCATGGCCACGGACTGTGGCTCGACGGGCGAGGGGCGGTCGATGAGCGAAAACAGGTGGCCCAATGCGCCGCTTGCGCGCGTCGCCCAGGCGTCGGGAATCTTGAGCCGCGGGCCGCGCACTTTGGAGATGCGCTCGAGACGCCCGAAAAACTCTGCGAACGTCCAGTTGGCCGCGCCCAAGAGATAACGCTCGCCGGGCCGACCCACGTCGCGCGCCGCGATCATCGCTTGCGCCGCGTCGCGCACGTCAACGAACGACACTCCGCCCGAGGGAACGAACGGAATTTTGCCGCGCAAAAACCGCCGCACGTCGTCGGTCGACGAGTTGCGCTCGTCCCCCGGGCCGAGCAGCAGGCTCGGGTTGACCACCACCACGTCGAGCTTGAGCGACTGGGCGAGCTTCAGCGCCAGGTTCTCCTGGTAGATCTTCGAAAGGTAGTAGGGCCACTCGCCGACCAGCTCGATTGGCGCCGGCCAGCTCTCGTCGGGGATCGGAGCCCCCGTCTTGGACACCGCCACCGTGCCCGAGGTCGAGGCCAGAATCACGCGCTGCACGCCGGCCACGGCAGCCGCGCGCAAGACACGTCGCGTCCCCTCGATGTGCACGCGCATCATTCGCTGGCCGTCGGCCGGATCGCGCGAGACGAAGCCGGCGAGATGAAACAGAGTGGTCGCGCCGGCCAGCGCCTCTTCGAGCGGCACTGCGCCCGGCAGATCTTCGGTGACGTCGGCCTGCACGACCTCGACATCGGGCGGCAGGTTGGGCGTGCCCCGCGCAATCACGCGCACCGGCTCGCCGCGCGCGGCCAAAAAATCGACCAGGTGGGCGCCGAGAAAACCGCTGCCGCCGGTGACGACGTTCAGTCGGTCACGCTCCCGCGTCGTCGTCGAGGACGAGCGCGCGGCCGACCAGCGTCGGGGTTTCGGTGAGCATCACGCTGGCGGCGGTCAATCGCTCGTCGCGCGGCTCGGCCACGTTGATGCGGTTGACGCTGCCTTCGGGAGCGCGCGAGCGCACCGCCGCTTCGACCATCTCGGAGGCGCGTCGGTAGGCCTCCGCGCGCGATAACGAAGCGGTGGCTGCGCGCAGCTGCTCGTAGGTCAGGAGCGGGCCGATGTGCGCCGCGATGTCGCGGTGCTTGGGCAGGAGGCTGCCTTTGGGTAGCGCATCGTGCGTGCCGTCGAGATACATGGGCAGCACGTCGACCTGATTGGTCAGCGCCAAATAGCCAATGCTGGGCTTAAAATCGAGCATCACGCCCGACGGTGAGCGCGTTCCTTCGGGGAAGATGAGAAGGACGTATCCCTGCTTGAGCACGTCCGAGGCCAGCCGCAGCGATTCGCGAAGTGAGCCATGTCTGTCCATCGGTACTAGATTCGTAAAATTCTCGAAATAAGCCCGTTTTATCGGGTCTTCGAAGAAATAGTCTTTCGCCGCCAAGGCCACGACGCGGTCGCCCCAGGCTCCGAGCGCGTGCTTGACCAGCCCCATGTCGAGGTGGCTGGCGTGGTTCGCAGCGACGAGAAACGAGCGATTTTGTGGAATGTAGGCCGAGCCCGTCACTGCGGTGCGGAAGATCCCCTCGTAGGTCGCGCGCTGCGCCCAGCTCAGCGCGGCGCGACCGGCGCTGACCACCGGCTTGGGAATATGAATGATTTCGGCGTCGGTGACCGAGGCCGCCGAGCCGGCCAGGGGCTTGAGCGCGCGCTTGGTCGAGCGCTTGGGCCACGACGCGACGAGCTTCTCCAAATCACCGACCGTCACCACGTTGGTCAGGTCGACCGCGTCGGGCACGACCACGCCGGCCGCATCGAGCGCGACCTCGAGCTCGGTGAACATCAGCGAGTCGAAGCCCAGCGCCTCCATGCGCGCGGTCGGAATGACCTCGGCGGCGGCACGACCGGTGACCGAGACCAAAATCTGCGCGACGAAGGAGCGCTCGCCCGGCGCTTCGGTCGACTTGGCGAAGGTGGCGCCCTCGGCCTTGAGCCGCTCGAGCTTGCCGAGCTCGGTGACGACCGCCTTGCGCTTGACCTTGCGCGTCGCGGTCTTGGGCAGCTCCTCCATCGAGAAGTGCAGCACCTTGACGCGCTTCCACAGCGGCAGCTTGGCCGACACTTTACGGAAGTGCTCGGTGACCTCGGCGCGTGCCGCGCGAATGCCGCGCTCGCGTGCGTCTTTGGTGTCGTCCTCGCAGCGGACGAGCGCAGCCACGGTTTCGCTGACGCCGTCGGGGAGCCCGACGATCGACAGCTCGGCGATGAGCGCGTGGTCGCGGTACAGATCCTCGAGCTCGTCGGGATAGACGTTTTCGCCCGACGGTCCCAGGATCATCTCTTTTTTGCGGCCCACCACCCACAGGCGATTTTCTTCGTCGATGCGGCCGAGGTCGCCGGTGTGCAGCTTGCCACCTTGGACCGTGTTGGCCGTCGACTCGGCGTCTTCAAAATAGCCGAGCATGATGTTCGGCCCCGAAGCCACGATCTCGCCGACGCCGGAGGCATCAGGCGCATCGATGCGCAGGTCGATACCAGGCAGCGCCTCGCCGACCGACCCCGGCATGACGCGCTTGCCTGGCCGGCTGACCGCCAGGACAGGCGAAGCCTCGGTCAGGCCGTAGCCCTCGAACAGATTGAAGCCGAGCCCATGCAAAAATTTGTTGGTCTCGACCGGCAGCGCCGCACCGCCGGAGATCATCAGGCGCAGCTGGCCGCCGAATTTTTGGTGCACCGGCCAAAACAGCAAGCGCCCCCAGTTGAGGAGCGGCATCCGATCGAGCCACGGCGGCGCCTGCGCCCGCAGCCGGCGATTGCCCTCGGCGAGCAGCCGGAAAAGACGCAGCGTCAGCGGTCCGCGCTCGCGCAGCTGCTCGGTAATTTTGCGCTCGAAGAGCTGCCACAGCGCTGGCACTCCGACCATTCCGGTGACGTTGACGCGCTCGAAGGCGCGCGACAGCGCGTCGGCGTCGATCTCCTCCATGTAGGAAATCTGCGCGCCGCGCATCAGCGGCATGAGCAGGCCGGCGGTGAATTCGAACGTGTGGTGCA
>JBBQIO010000287.1:0-5520 GCA_038325015.1 Polyangia bacterium | reverse complement strand
GATGCTCAGGCGCCAGCAGTCACGATATCACGCAACGCCGCAGGCAAGTCGTCACCCATACGGCTCGCTTTCGCGAAGGCCTGCGCTGCCTCGCTCCGATGCCCCTCGACGATCGCAACCTGGCCGCTCACCGTCTGAGCGCGCGCCAGCTCGATGCTGCTACCGGCCCGCTCAGCCACCGCCAGCGCACGGTCCGCGTGGTTGCGCGCGCGGACTAGATCCCGTCGCGCCAGCGCGCACTGCGCGGCGATGGTATGGACGCTGGCTAGAACAGCTCCGGCGTCGACCTTGGTGAGCGCAGTCACGTGCACGTCGAGCGCACCCCACGCCGGTGCGGCACCCTCGGCGAACCCGGCCAGCACAACCAGCGCAGCCGCGTGCGCGCCCTCACTTCCGCCTTGGAGCTTTCGCGCCACGGCCAGCAACTCCATCGCCGCGGCATCAGCGGGAGTCCCGGTCTCGAGCAGCAGCGTCACCAATGTCGTTGTGCATTCGAACTCCGCCCAATGATCGTTGCGCGCGCGGGCGTAGGCGATCGCACGACGCAGTGCCGTAGCGCTGGCGACTGCATCGCCCTGCCATCGCCGGACCAACCCGAGTCCCCACTGAAAATAGAGCGAGTCGGTCGCGCGCGGCCCCAGCGCTTGCAGCTCGGCGAACAGCATCGCGACGCGCGGCATTTGCGCATGAATGATGGCCAGGCAGCGCACCCCTGACAAGAACGGCTCCAGATGTGCGTCTGCGTTCCGTTCGAGCACGGCCACCGCTTGGGCAAGCGCAGCCGACGCGCGCGGGGCATCGCGCCACGCGTGATAGTGCAGCCGGGCCAAACCGATGAGCGCGCGCGATTCGGCAACGCGCAGACCATGGTCGTGCGCCTCGACGCATAGGCGGGTCAGCTCATGCCGCAGCTCATCCGGATTGCGCGGCCGGACCGACGGATGCACGACAAGGGCCAAGAGCGCGATCGAAAGCTCCACGCGCTCGTCGGTGGGCAGCTGCTCGGCGTGGCGACAACCCTGACGCGCGAAAGCCTCCGCATCGGCGAAGGCATAGAGGCGCAGGCAGCGTTCGCCGGCCCGCAGAGACGCGCGTGCGCCGAGCGCCGCCTCGCCTCCGGCTGTCGCGTGATGGACCACCGCCGATGCGCGAGACCCTTCGTTGTCATCCAGTGCATCGAGCGCGCGCGCGATGTGCCGATGGATGAGCTTGCGACGCGGGCTCGACGTGCGCAGATAGGCCACCTGCCGCACCAGGTCGTGCTCGAAATCCCAGCCGTGATCGCTAGCGCGTAACAGGCCACGCCGCTCGAGCCGCGCCAGTGCGCTGCCCAGCGCCAACGGGGCCATCCCGCTGGCGGCGGCGAGCGCATCAATGTCCACTCCGCGGCCGAACGCGGCCACCCAACACGACAGCTCTTGCGCTTCGTCGTCCAGCTGCTCGAATCGTTCACCAATGAGCTCGAGCAGCGTCTTGGGCACCACGCTGTCTTGCGCTCCGGCCCGCGCCAGCTCGACGGCGTAGAGCGGATTGCCGTCGCTGGCGCGACAAATTTGCGCGATATTGCCGGCGGGATCGATGCGTCCGGCCAGGTCGGCGATCGCCGGTCGCGGCAGCCGCCCGAGCTGCACCTGGGTCAACTGTCCGTCGCGGGTCAAGGCGCGCACCGATCGCAGCGCAGCGGTGTGGTCGGTCAGCTCACCGCCACGCGCAGCCAACAGGAGCTGGCAGCGCCCACGCTCGAGGTGTGGCAGGAGCGCCGCCGAGGCGTCATCGATCCATTGAACGTCGTCGATGATCAGCATGAGCGGAGCCGCGGCAGCCATGGCCCCAAGCTGGTCGTTGATGCTCCGCCACAACCGATCGCGATCTCCAATTGCGCTCGCGATCGCATCCGGTCGTGGGTCATCGACCAGCGCGATCGATGCGTCGATGAGCGGGCCGTACGCACGGCCGCGATCCGTCTCGTGGCCGCGACAGCGAACCACGCGCAGCCCTCGTGCGGCCGCGCGAGCGGCGACCTCGTCGACAAGCCGACTCTTGCCGATGCCCGGATCACCAACGATCAGCGAGACGCGGCCGGAGGCCAGCGCGGCTTCGACGGCGCGGAGCTCGGCCTGTCGCCCGAGTAGCGGGAGGCGCTGGTCTATGCGCTCCTGGGCCACGCCCGAGTCTTCCGCCTTTGGAGCCGGTGCGGTCTGCGCTTTTCGCGATGCCGAGGTGAGCGCGGCCAGTGACCGCCGCGCTTCGTCGAGCGGCGCCGACGGCTTGGCGCCGAGCTCGCTGCCGAGGATCCGCTGCGCCGCTTCGAGTTGGGCCGTCGCCTCGCGCATGCGACCGGCCCTGCCCAAAAGAGTCACCACCGTCGCGTGCGCCTCCTCGATGAGCGGATCGATCGCGAGCCGCGCGCGCGCGTGAATCAGCGCCTCGTCGGGCTGCGACGAAAGGCGCGACACCAGCGCGTCGAGCACCAGGAGCTGGCGCGAACGCACGACCTCGCGCTCGGCCGCCAACCACTCGGCGAAGCGAAAGCTGTCCGGCAGCTCCAACCCCTCGCCGAGCTCGCCGCGCAAGCTCGCCGCCAGCTCACGCAGCTGATCGGTCGATACCTCGGAGAGTCCCGGCGTCAGCAGCCGCGCGCTACGAGTGACGTCGACGTCGGCTCCGTGCGGCTCGAACGCGACCTGATCGCGCGTTGCAACCAGGCGCTGCGTACGCCCGTCGTCGAGCAAGGGGCGCAGCTTCCACAGGCTCCAGCGCAGCTGCGCGCGCGGATCCGTCGCCACATCGCCCCACAAGAGCTCGCACAGACGCTCGCGCGTATGCGCTCGTCCGGTCACGACGAGATACGCCAACAGAGCACGCGTCTTTTTCGAGGCCGGCAGCTCGACACGCTCCCCGTCGTGGAGCACCGAGAGCTCGCCGCACAAGCGCAGCTCCAACCGGCCAAACGCCATGCCGGCCACGGTTGCACGCTTCAAACGGGTTTTCAACGCCGGTAACTCCGGTCGCCGATCGTTGAGTTCCACGCGGCCCGACGTTCGAATACTGACGCTGCACATGAAGGACCCCAGCGACGGCAAATGGACTTCGTGCGCGACCACGATCTCTACTGGCATCGCGTTTGCTTACACCACGGCCATGCCCACCCGCTTCACCGTTTTCGCACTCGCGCTAGCCGTCTTGGCGCCCTCGGTCAGTCACGCCGACTCGTCCGCAGAAGGCAGCAGTCGCTGGTACATGAGCATCGAAGGCGGCCTGTCGACCGCCTATCAGGACTTCGATCCGACCGTTAATCGCACGATCGGACCTAGCGTTCGATTCGACGCTGGAGTGCGCTTCGGCCGGGTTCGGTTCGGCGGAACGACGCGCTTCTTCTACGGACGCTCCTACAGCGGCAACTCCGACAACCCCAACAGCTACGAGCTCGTCCTGGGACCGTCGGTTGACGTCAGTGTCACGCCGTGGCTGCGGATGGGCGCCGCCGCGCTGGCCGGCGGCACGCTCTATACCTTCGTCGACGACGATATTCACCACGTCGCCGTGATGCCGTACGTCGGCGGCGACCTGTTCGCGATCTTCGAGCTCACCCATCCGAGCGCCGACCGCGCCACCTATTTGCGGCTCAGCGGGACCGCGAGCTATGGCGGCTACGAAGGCTCACTCACCTGCGGCTATCGGTTCTGAGGTCCGCCATGCGACTCCACCTTTTCAATTTCGTATTGGCCCTGGGGCTGCTCGCTCCAGCGCTCGTTCACGCCGACGTCGAGCCGTCGCCGGCGCCGCACCATCGCTGGTATGTCAGTGCCGAGGCCGGGTTCGCCGCCTCCGCACCGGCCGCCGTGCCCGGCACGCTGAGCCACACCGTGGGGGCCATGGAGCGCTTCGAAGCCGGCTACGACTTCGGGGCGTTTCACCTCGGCGGCGCGGCGCGTTTCGTCTTCGCGCATTCACTCTCCGATAGCGACATTCCCATCTTCAACGCCTATCAGCTGGCCGTCGGTCCGGCGCTCGACGCCAAAGTCACGCGCTGGCTGCGGCTGGGTGCTGCGGCGCTGGCGGGAGCCACGTTCTACGAATTTTCGCAGGCGCCCGGATATGAATTGCCTGAACGGAGCTACTACGTGGGCGTCGAGGCGTCGATGACGTTCGAGCTGGGGCGACTGACGAGCAGAGCGGTTCCGTACGTGCGTTTGAGCGGCTCGGCCGCGCTTCACGACTACGACGGCGGGCTGACCTTCGGCTGCCGTTTCTAAACCTGTTTAAAACTGCAGCAGCATTCCCGACGCGGCAAAGCTGGGACGCCCGGCCCGAGAGCCGTGATGATGCGTGCTCATGCCGGTGATCGCCATGATGAGGCCGGTGAGCTGCACTGCACAATCGATGACCAGAGCGGCGGTCATCACCGGTTGCAGAGTGTGGTTGATCGTGTTGGCGGCGGCCTGCTCGCCGGCGTTCGCCTGCGTCGAGCCAGCCGCACGTGGCGCCGACACGATGGTAAATGAGCTGCCGATCTGGAGCAGCGGACCGACCAGCGGGATGAGCGAGGTGGTCGGGGATTCATGATGCACACCGTAGGTCAGCCCAGCGTCGGCGCCATAGCCGATTGCGAACAGGCTGAGCCCGCCGGCAAACAGCCCCCAGCGTCGGCCACCCTCGGCCGCGGGCGCCGCCCGGTCGACCGATGGATCGGCGTGAGCCCCGGCAGCACATCCCAAAAGGCAGACGACGACGAGCCCGCGCATTCAATCCTCCTCGTGGGATGGGTCGGCGAATCAGCCGTAACCTTGAGCAACGATGGCGCGTCATAATGGCGCCAAGCGCGTCGCTACCTGGAATGTCAACTCGCTCAAAGCACGCCTCGAAAAAGTCGGCTGGTGGCTCGAGCGCGCCCAGCCCGACATCCTCCTCATGCAAGAAACCAAGCTCAGCGACGCCGACGCGCCGCACGAGCAGCTCGAACGTTGGGGCTATTCGCTGGCTCATCATGGACAGACCGAGGGGCGCTGGAACGGCGTGGCCATTGCCAGCCGACACCCCATTACCGACGTGGTGACCAACTTCGGCGAGCCGCTCGAGCGAGCCGACGACGACGCCGCCCATCCTGTGGACGAAGCGCGCATGATCGCGGCAACCAGCAACGGCGTTCGCGTGATCTCGATCTACGGTCCCAACGGCCGCGCGCTGGACTCGCCGTTCTATCGGGCCAAGCTAGCGTGGTTCCAAAGGCTGGCGTCCTGGCTTCGGCGGGCGCAGTCCCCCGGCGACACGATCGTCCTCGGCGGCGACTTCAACATCGCTCCTGCCGACGCCGACGTGTGGGACGCGGCCGCGTGCAACGGAGGCACGCACGTCTCGCCCGAGGAGCGCGCCGCGTTTCGTGCACTGTGCGATTGGGGCCTCACCGACGCCTACCGGCTGCAGCACGCGGAGGCCGAGCGCTACAGCTGGTGGGACTATCGCGCCGGCGCCTTTCAAAAGAACTTCGGAATGCGCATCGATCTCTGCTTGATCTCACGG
>JBBQIO010000286.1:0-5540 GCA_038325015.1 Polyangia bacterium | reverse complement strand
CGCCAAACGAGGGGGGACGGGAACGTCCCCCAGTCAACGGAGAAAATGTGATGGCTAGGCTTTCGTATCGCGAGGCTTTGAATCACGCGATGAGCGAGGAGATGGCCAAGGATCCGCTCATTTTTTTGATGGGTGAAGAGGTCGGCCACTATCAGGGCGCCTACAAGGTTTCGCAGGGCATGCTCGAAAAGTTCGGCGAAGCGCGGGTCATTGACGCGCCGATCGCGGAGTGTGGCTTTGCCGGTGTCGGCATCGGTGCCGCGATGACCGGGCTCAGGCCGATCATCGAGTTCATGACCTGGAATTTTTCGCTCGTCGCCATCGATCAGATCATCAACAGCGCGGCCAAGATGCGGCTCATGTCCGGCGGACAGTTCAAGATGCCGATCGTGTTTCGCGGTCCCGGCGGCGCGGCCGGGCAGCTCGGCGCGCAGCACTCGCAGTGCCTCGAAGCCATGTATGCCAACTGTCCTGGCTTGAAAGTGGTGTTGCCATCTACGCCAGCCGACGCGAAGGGTCTACTCAAAAGCGCCATTCGTGACGACGACCCGGTGATCTTCATCGAGGGCGAGCGTCTGTACTCGCTGCAGGGCGAGGTGCCCGACGGCGACGAGGCGATTCCTCTCGGCGTCGGCGACATCAAGCGAGCGGGAACGGACTGCACCATCGTGGCCTGGTCCAAGATGCTGCACACCGCCCTGGAAGCCGCCGAGGCGCTCGCCAAAGAGGGCATCTCCGTTGAGGTCGTCGACCCGCGGACCATTCGTCCGCTAGACGAAGAGCTGATTTTCACGTCGGTCAAGAAGACGCATCGCGCGGTGGTGCTGGAGGAGGCCAACGGCATCGCGTCGTTCGGCGCCGACGTCACCGCGCGCATTCAGCGCAGCTGCTTCGACGATCTGGATGCGCCGGTCGAGCGCGTGCACCGCATGGAGGTGCCCATGCCCTACGCACCGAACTTAGAAGCGCACATCACGCCCGACGTGCCACGCGTCGTCGCGGCCGTAAAACAAGCGATGTACCGGAGCTAATCCAAATGGCGACGATGATCAACATGCCGCGGCTCTCCCCGACGATGGAAGAGGGCGTGCTCGCCAAGTGGACTAAAAAGGTCGGCGACAAGATCTCGCCGGGCGACATCATTGCCGAGGTCGAGACCGACAAGGCGAACATGGACTTTCCCCTCGAGGACGAGGGGGTCCTACTCAAGCTGCTGGTGCCTGAGGGCGCGACCGTCAAGCTGGGCGACCCTGTGGCGGTGCTCGGCGAGGCAGGCGAAAACCCCGACGCTGTGACGGCCAAGCCCGAAACGGCGGCCAAGCCTGAAGCGGCGGCGGCCAAGCCTGAAGCGCCGGTCAAGCCTGCAACGGCGGCCAAGCCTGAAGCGGCGGCGGCCACGCCCGAAGCACCGGAACCGGTTGCAGCTCCGACACCGACCGTCGCGGTTGCGCCGGAGCCAACCAACGGCGAGCGCATCAAGGCCTCGCCTTTTGCCCGCAAGCTCGCCCGCGAGCAGGGCATCGATCTGCACGCCGTCGCTGGCTCAGGCCCGAGCGGCCGCATCGTCGCGCGCGATCTCGACGGCGCCAAGCCCGCCTTGGTCAAGCCGGCCGTGGCCAAGCCCGCCATAGCACCCAAGCGGTTGACCGACGAGCTCACCGCGCCGTCGCTGATGCGCAAGACGATCGCCAAACGTCTGGTCGAAGCCAAACAGCAAATCCCGCACATCTATCTGACCGCGGATGCGCGCGTCGATGCGCTGGTGGCGCTGCGGCAGGAGATCAACGGCGTCGCCGAGCGCAAGATTACGATGAATGATCTGGTGGTCCGCGCGCTGGCGGTCGCGCTGCGCCGTGTGCCCGAAGCCAACGTGTCGTGGACGGCCGAGGGGATTTTGCGTCGCGCCGCGGTCGACATCGGGGTCGCTGTCAGCCTGCCCGACGGCCTGATCACACCGGTCATCCGACGCGCCGACGAAGGCACCATCGGCGCGCTGAGCGCGCAGATTCACGCGCTGGCCGAGCGCGCCAAAGAGCGCAAGCTCAAGCCCGAAGAATTCTCCGGCGGCTCGGCGACGGTTTCGAACCTGGGCATGTTCGGCATCCGCGAGTTCGTGGCGATCATCAATCCGCCCGAGTCGTGCATCTTGGCGGTCGGACGCACCGAAAAGCGCGCCATCGTCGTCGACCAGGACGGCGAGGACGAAGTGGTCATCGCCCGGCAGATGACACTGACCTTGTCGTGCGACCATCGCGTCGTCGACGGCGTGCTCGGCGCCAAGCTGCTCGGCGAGGTGGTGCGCGCACTCGAGCAGCCGGTGGCGCTGCTCCTATAAAGACGTTACACAGGCATTGATGGAGACGCTCAAGCGCTCAATGCGAAAGCTTCCGGTCGTCGGCCAGGCAACCGCCGAGCCGGCGCCGTCGCCGTCGCCAGGCAAATACGTCGCCCGCCATCCGGCCTGGATCAAGGCCAAGATCCCGTCGGGCGAAACCTACTTCGACGTGCGGCGCCTGGTCCACGATCTGGAATTGCACACCGTGTGCGAGAGCGCGTCGTGCCCGAATATCGGCGAGTGCTGGAACCATCGCGCGCTGACCATCATGATCCTGGGCGGAATCTGCACCCGGTCGTGCAAGTTCTGCGATGTCCCGACGGGTCGGCCGGAGCCGGTCGACAGCGACGAGCCACGCCGCGTGGCGCTGGCCCTGTCCAAGCTCGGCCTGCGCCACACCGTGATCACCAGTGTCGACCGCGACGATCTGCCCGACGGCGGCGCCGCGCATTGGGCGGCGACCATCCGCGCGGTCAAGGCGGCGTGCCCCGAGATGACGCTCGAAGTCTTGACCGGCGACTTCAAGGGCGTGACGGCCGACGTCGACACGGTGCTCGATGCTGCACCGCACATTTATTCACACAATCTCGAAACCGTGCCGCGCCTGTCCAGGCAGGTGCGGGTGCAGGCGCGCTACGATCGCAGCTACGCCGTGCTAGCCCACGCCAAGTCGCGCGGCGCGCTGGTCAAGACCGGGTTGATGCTCGGCCTGGGTGAAGAGCTGTCTGAGGTGCGCGAGGTGATGCGCGACCTTGTACGGCTCGGCTGCGACATCTTGACCCTGGGCCAGTACCTCGCCCCGTCGCGTACGTTCCATCTGCCGGTGCAGCGCTATGTCACGCCCGACGAGTTCGACGCGCTCAAGGCCGAGGGGCTGGCGATGGGCTTTCCGTACGTCGAGGCGGGACCGCTGGTGCGCAGCTCGTACCACGCCGACCAGCAGGCGCGCCTCTTGGCGAAGCCGACTGCGCCACCGACTATCCCATGAGGCTATGCGTCTTTTGCGGCGCCGCCAGCGGGCGACGACCCGTTTACGTCGCGGCCGTGCGCGCGTTCGCCCAGGTCTTGTGCGCCCGCGGCATCGGCGTCGTCTACGGCGGCGGCAACGTCGGGTTGATGGGCGCGCTGGCCGACGCGATGCTCGAAGGCGGCGGCGAGGTCATCGGCGTGATTCCGCGGCAACTCGTCGAGCGCGAAGTGGCGCACCGCGGGTTGACCGAGCTGCACGTCGTCGCCAACATGCACGAGCGCAAGGCGACCATGGCCCGGCTCAGCGATGGCTTTGTCGCGCTGCCCGGCGGCGCCGGGACGCTCGAGGAACTGTTCGAGGTGTGGACCTGGTCGGTCCTCGGCATCCACCAAAAACCGTGCGCGCTCCTGAATGTCGACGACTACTGGACGCCGCTCATGACCTTCTTGCGCCACAGCAACGACGAGGGCTTCTTGCGCACGGTCGATTTAGCGGCGCTGATCCTCGCCGAGGACGTCGAGTCGCTGCTGGGCGCGATCGCGGCGTACAAGCCGCCGACGGCACGCTACGCCTAAGCGACCTCCAATCAGATCTCCACTATGCAGTAAGCTCGGCCCATGCTGAATAATCGCTCCGCGCCCCACGCGCGCATCGTTCCTGTGCTGACCGTGTTGGACGTGCGCGCCGCCGTGGATTGGTACTGCAAGGTCTTTGGCTTCGTCGAGCACGTGCAAATTGGCGAGGGCCATCGCGCGCAGCTCGGCCTGCCCGGCGAAACGCGCGCCGAGCTGATCGTCGCCGAGGTCCGGCCGGGGCGGCGCGTGCCCGGCACCAACGGGCGCTCGCACCAGGTCATGATCAAAGTCGAGGACGCAGACGCGGTCGTTGCCTGCGCCCGCCAGCACGCGGCGATGATCGTCAACGAGCTGCATGACTTCGAATACGGCGAGCGGCAGTCCACGCTCGACGACCCGTTTGGGCACCAATGGGTGGTGACGGAGACGCGCGCCGACACCGCGCCTGAAGCGTGGGGCGGCTCGACGATCGTGCCCCGCTGATCGCGACGGCCTGCGACCAATGGCCGGACCTCCGACCATCGGGTCAATCGCGCGCGCATCACCAATGTTGCCGTCGGTCACGCCGCCGATTAGTCTGAGCTCCGACGGAGGGTCCATGGAAGTCGCGGTCGTCGGCACAGGTGGCATCGGCGGGGTATTGGCAGCGTCACTGACGCGCGCCGGCGTCGCGGTCACTCCGATCTGCGGCAGTGATCGTTTGGCCAAGGTCCTGTCCGAGGAGGGCTATCGCGTGCGCGAGCTCGACGGCGTCGAGTGGCGCGTCCCGACGGCTCGCCCGCCGGTGGCGCACGCCGCCGATCAGGAGCGGCGCTTCGACCTGGTCTTCGCCGCGACGCAGTCGACCACGCTGGCCGCCGCGCTGACCGAGGTCCTGCCCTATCTCGCTCCCAACGCCATTGTCGTCACCTGTCAGAACGGGTTGCCCGAGGCGCACGCCATTCAGGTCGTCGGCCCACGTGTCGTCGGCTGCGTCGTCGGCTGGGCCGCCAGCATGGTCGAGCCCGGCGTTTACGTACGCACGTCGCAGGGGGCGCTACAGCTCGGCCGCACTAGCGCGGACGGTCCCGACCCAGCACCCATCGCGCGCCTGCTCGAAGCGGCGTCACCAGCCCACGTGGTCCAGAGCCTGGATGCGGTCCGCTGGTCCAAGCTGGCCATCAATTGTGTCACCACGACGATCGGCGCCGTCGGTGGCGTGCCGCTCGGCGCCCTGCTGCGTCATCGGCCGTTCCGCCGTCTGGCGCTCGAAGTGATCACCGAGGTGGCGACCGTAGCCGCGCGACAGCACATCGTCCCCGTGCCGGTCGGCGGCACCTTCGATATCACCAAGATCGCGCTCACCGACCAAGAGCGACTGGCCAGCGTCGGCTCGCCCGGCCTCGCTTACAAGCACTCGCTTCTGTTCGCCGTCGGCGTCAAATATCGCCGCCTGCGCTCTTCGATGCTCTATGCGATTGAGCGTGGGCGACCGCCGGAGATCGACTTTCTCAACGGCGAGATTGTGCGCCACGCCGCTCGACTGGGGATCGACGTCCCGGTCAACCGGGCGCTGGTCGACGCCGTCCACCGCATTGCCTCCGGCCAAGCGAAGTCGTCCTTGGCGACGCTGCGCAGCGTTTTCGACGGAGCCTTGGGTCAGTCACCCAGTCTCGCTGCC
>JBBQIO010000285.1:0-5547 GCA_038325015.1 Polyangia bacterium | reverse complement strand
GCTTCGGCTCGGCCAACGACGACGTCGGCATCAAGGGCGACTCATACATCCCATCAGACCTGATCGTCCGGCTCGGTCAATGCATTTTGCGGCTCCAGTGCATCGCGCATCTGCGCGATCTCGCCGAGCTTGCGTTCGAGCGGCGTCCAGTCGTCGCCGGATGCGATCGCGTCCCAGATGCGCTCGAGCTCTTCGATGAGGAGCGTGCAGGGCGCCTCTTTGTGGAAGTATTCATGATCGAGCTTTGCCGCGCGATGCGGCGGTCGTGCGGCCAGCGCTTCGAGAAGGTAGACGGCGCTATTGGTCCGATAGGCCGCGGCCTCGGGACTCCGGAAAGGACGACCGCGTTGGACCGCGCCGCGACCACCGTACCAGTCGAAGAAAAAGCGCTCGAAACCAACCTGAGACTCTTGCAAAAACTGCCAAACACTGGCGCGAAGCAGGCGATCGGCGAGCCCGCCGTCCGAAGCCAATCCCAGACGACGAATCGTCTGGGCATCGAGCGCGCTTTGGTAGACCTCGTCGAATAGGTCGAGCGCGGTCTGCGGGTAGCCGGCCTCGCCGGTCTGCACCAGCGGCAGGAGCGCGCGCGCCAGCTCGACCAGGTTCCAGCGCACCGCCTCGGGCTGCCGCCCATATGCGTACAGCCCACTGTGATCGAAATACGCAGCGGTAAATCCGACGTCCAGAGTCGGCAAAAATCGATACGGGCCGTAGTCGAAACTCTCACCCGTGATGTTCAGATTGTCGGTATTCAACACGCCATGGACGAAGCCGGCGGCCATCCACGCGGCACACAGCTCCGCCGAGCGGATCGCCGTCCATCGGAGGAGCAGCTCCGCGCCCTGCTCACCAGGGTGGCAGAGCTCCGGCGCATAGAGCGCCAACGTAAAGTCGACGAGCGCGCGCAGGCCGGGCAGATCGCGCAGGTAGGCCAGCCGCTGAAAGCTGCCGAAGCGAATGTGCGAGTGGCTGAGCCGCACCAGCACGCTCGCCCGGGTTGGCGACGGCTCGTCGTTGCGGCTGAGCCATTCGCCGGTCTCGAACAGGCTGAACGTCTTGGAGGTGGGCACGCCGAGCGCTTCGAGGAGCTCGGTCGCGAGCAGCTCGCGCACACCGCCTTTGAGGGTCAGGCGCCCGTCGCCGCCGCGCGACCAGGGGGTCTTGCCGCTGCCCTTGGTGGCCAGATCGAGGAGCCGCCCTTCAGCGTCTCGCAGCTGCGCGAAGAGAAAGCCGCGTCCGTCGCCGAGCTGTGCATTGTAGGTGCGAAACTGATGCCCGTGATAGCGCAGCGCCAGCGGCGCGGGCAGGTTGTCGGGGAGCGGCTCGAAGCGCGCGAACGCGGCCAGCCATTGCCGCTCACTGAGCGAGCCCAGCCCAACGCGCTCGGCCCAGCGAAGGTTGCGATAGCGTAGCGTCAGCGAGGGAAAACGAGCGGGAGCCACCACGTCGTAAAACGACGACCCGAGCGTCGGAAAGCGCGGGTCAGGACAGTAGCTCGCTGCGGGCGGCACGGCGTGGATTACCACGACCGCGAGCGGTTTACCGCGTTAGGTCGCTGTTTCGAGGAGCGCCGCGCCGCGGCCCAGTCCCTCTGCGACGCTGGTAAAGGCATCCGCGCTGCGTAGCTTGTCGGCGCCGAAGCGGCTTGCGAACAGGCGCTGCACCGAAGGAATGAGCGACGAGCCTCCGGTCATGAACACTGCGTCAACAGCGCCCGGCTCGGTCGCCGTCCGGCCCAGCAGATCGTCTACCGTCGAGCTCAGTCCCGCCAAAAGCGGCGCCGCATACTGGTCGAAATCGGCGCGCGTGATGCGCTCGTCCAGATGGATACTCGCCTCGTCGAAGACGAGCCGGGTCGCGTCCGCCGACGACAGCGCGACCTTGGCCGCCTCGATGGCGCGAAACAGGCGGTAGCCGAGATTCTCCATGACCAGATCCTGCAGCGCCTGCAGCTCGGCCTTCTTGGTGCTGGTCCGGAGCATGTGCTCGATGAGCTCCTGGGTCCCTCGCTCGCGAATAAACGACATCTCGTGCCACGACAGAAGCTTGTTCAAGATGTGTTGCGGGATCGGCAGGCGCTTGCCGAGGGTCTCGTAGGTCGAGCCAGCGCCGAATCGCGGCAGGAGCTTGCCGCGCATGATAGCCGCATCGAATTTGTCGCCGCCGATCGAAATGCCGCCGGCTCCGGCAATGTCTGCGCGTCGATCGCGGCGACGGTGACGCTCGGGTCCTAGGTGCATCAACGTGAAGTCCGAGGTGCCGGCGCCGAAGTCGGCGACCAGCACCAGCTCGTCGTGGTCGAGCTGCGCCTCGTACGCCAGAGCAGCCGCGATCGGCTCGATCATCAGGTCGACCTGAGTGAAGCCGGCGAGCGACGCGGCTTGCCGCAGGCGGCGCTCGGCCAGGGCGTCCTCTTCTGCGTCCGTGGAAAAAATCGCCGGCCGTCCGAGCAACACCGACGTCATCGGCGCGCCAATGATCGCCTCGGCCGATTCGCGCATGCGGCGCAACAGGAGCGCGACCAGATCTTCGAGCCGCATGGCGCGCTGGCGAATCACCGTCGCACTGAACGATCGACTCGGCAGCCATGACTTGACTGACTGGATGAAGCGCCCCTCGCTCTCGGCGAGATACTCGGCGATTGCTTCGGCGCCGACGAAGGTCGCGCGCGAGTGCTCGGGAAAATAGAGCACCGAACGAAACAGCCGTGGCTCGGCGGCGCGCGGCGACGGATCGAGCAAGAGCACGCGGCCCCCAGGCAGCGCGGCGGTGCTGTTGCTAGTGCCGAAGTCGAGTCCGAGACGCGCCGGCATGGGGCCGCGATGGTGCCGCCGAGCAGCGATGGATGCAACTCGCCGCGAAAATCGATCTGCGAAGGCCGCGCAGAGACTCACAGGTCGGACGACCGGTGGAACAAAGAGTCGATCTGGAGTAAACGCGATCGAGTGAGCGCGGCGTGGAGCTGATCATCGCGGAGAAGCCGTCGGTCGCGCGCGACCTGGCGCGTGTTCTCGGGCTGTCGCCCGTCGGCCGCGGCAGCTTCGAGGGCAACGGTCGAGCCATCACTTGGTGCGTCGGCCATCTGGTCGAGCTCGACGAGCCAGCCGCCTACGACGGGCGCTGGAAGGCGTGGCGACTCGATACGCTGCCCATGTTACCGCGCGAGTTCAAGCTCCGTCCGTCGAAGCACGGCGCCGATCAGCTGCGGATTGTGACGGCGCTGTTGCGCGATCGGCGCTTTGACGCGGTGGTCAACGCGTGCGACGCGGGGCGTGAGGGGGAGCTCATCTTTCGCTACGTGATGCAGTATTCAGGCTGCACACTGCCGGCGCGGCGTCTATGGATCTCCTCGCTCACCGACGAGGCGATTCGGCGCGGCTTCGCGCAGCTTCGGCCGTCGGCGGAGTTCGATGCGCTGGCCGACGCGGCGCGGTCGCGCTCCGAGGCGGATTGGCTGGTCGGCCTGAACGCGACGCGCGCGCTGACCACCAAGCTTCGGGCGAGTGGCGGCGACACCCTGTGCTCTATCGGTCGCGTGCAGACGCCGACCTTGGCGATGCTGGTGTCGCGGGAAAATGCCATCGCCGCATTCGCCCCGCGCGACTACTGGGAAGTGCACGCGCGGTTCGTTGTGGCTTCAAAAGGCGGGCAAAAAGTCGACCGCTTTGCGGCCCGCTTCGTCTACAGGCGCGCTACCCAGCTCGGATCCGCGGCGCTTGCCGAGGCCATCGTGGCGCGCGCAACGGCGCACTGCCGCGCGGACGATCCGCTCGGGCCGCTGGTCGAGCGCATCAAGGCCACAACGTCGCACGAGCCGCCGCCGATGCTCTTTGACCTGACGTCGCTGCAGCGCACCGCCAACCGCCGCTTCGGCTGGAGCGCGCAGCACACGCTCGATGTCGCGCAGACGCTCTACGAGCGGCGCAAGATCCTGACCTATCCGCGCACCGACTCGCGCCACCTGACCAGCGACGTCGCCAAGGAGCTGCCAGCGCTGTTCGCCGCGCTCGGCCACATTCAAGAATATGCGCCATTCGCCGCCCGGCTGACCGAGCATCCGCCCAAACCGAATCGGCGCATTGTCGACGATCGCAAGGTCTCGGACCATCACGCAATCATTCCCACCGGCAAAGTGGTGCGCCTCGAAAATCTCGAGGGCGATGAGCGGCGACTCTTCGATCTGGTGGCGCGCCGCTTTCTCGGCGTTTTTTTTCCCGACGCCGAATTCGCGCTCACCGACGCGCTCATCCGCATCGGCGGTCCGGGGACCCCTCCCGAAGAGGTGGCACCGCCGAGTGCGCCAATAAGTGACACGACCGAGCCTGATCCCAGGGCGCTGTACAGCGGCGCGCTGCCGCCGCCCCCCGACTGGTTCGTGGCGCGTGGTCGCGTGCGCGTGTCGGCGGGTTGGCAGGCGGTTGCCGGAATTGGCCACGCCGACGACGAGCGTGACGCCGACGCGCCGGATCTCCTGCCGCCGCTCGCCGAAGGTCAGCGGCTCGACGGCGAGCTCACGTCAGAGCGCAAAAAGACGCAGCCGCCGCGGCGTCACACCGAAGCCTCGCTGCTCTCGGCGATGGAGTCGGCCGGCCGGGCTCTGACCGACGACGACTTGCGCCGTGCGATGAAGGACACTGGCCTGGGCACGCCGGCGACGCGCGCCGCGATCATCGAGACGCTCCTGCGGCGCGATTATGTGCGACGCGACAAAAAGGCGCTGTTGCCGACGGCAATGGGCATGTCGCTGATCGGCACGCTACCCGTGCAGAGCCTGGCCTCGCCGGAGCTGACCGGAGAATGGGAGGCGCGACTGGCTCGTATCGCGCGCGGGCAGGAGCAGCGCCAGCCATTCATGGCCGACATCGCAACGTATGTCTCGGAGGCTGTCTCGGCCATCCGCACCGCCGATCCGTCGCGCCTGTCGGTGGCGCGTCCGGCGCCCAAAGCGGCGAAAACGGCGACAGAAATGAAAGCACCGAAAGCAAAAAAAGCAAATAAACAACGACAACCGCATCTTAGGGCCTTGTCAGTGATCGCCGATCTGCTCTGCCCGCGCTGCCGCCTGGGCCATCTGCTGGTCGGAAAGCGCGGCTGGGGCTGTTCGCGCTGGCGCGAAGGCTGCGCTTTCGTCGTCTGGTTCGAGACCGCGGGACGCCGCCTCAGCGACGCTCAGCTGCGCGACCTCATCACCAAAGGAAAAACTCGCCGGGCAAACTTTTCGCCAAAGGCCGGAGGCACCGTCGAAGGCCAGCTGATTCTCGACGTGAACGGCGAAGGTGGCGCCCGCTTCGTCGCCGGTTGACCCTCGTTCACACGTGCGGCGCGAAGAGCGCTTTGTCCAGCTCGACGAAGATCAACCCGTCCACTTTGGGAATTCCGAAGCGCGGATCGTCGGCCGGAAATGGCTCGGTCGCTCCGGTCCGGCGATATCCCCGCCGTTCATAGTAGGCAATCAGCTCGTGCCGTCGCGAGATCACCGTCATGCGAGTGCGGCGGCAGCCGTGCGCGAGCGCCAGCGATTCGGCATGCGCCAGCAACGCCTTA
>JBBQIO010000284.1:0-5573 GCA_038325015.1 Polyangia bacterium | reverse complement strand
CAACACGCTGAGCGGCGTGTGCCAAACCTGATTCACGCCGCCGAACGTCGAAAACCGCACCGACTTTAACGTCGACACCAACGCCCTGCTGGCGCCCACAGGCGGCCAGGGCTGCCCGTACCAGACCATCACGCAGGCGCTGGCCGCCGCCAACAGCTCGACGTCCACCAAGCCCAAGACGATCCACGTCGCGCCCGGCACCTACTCGGCCGCGACCACGCCGCCCGAGACGCTGCCGATTATGTTGCGCAACGGCATCTCGCTGGTCGGCTCGGGAGCCGGGATGACGACGATCAGCGGCACCGCGACCTACAACCATTCGACGCTCGGCGGAGCGCTCAACAGCGCATCTCTGCAGGCCACGATCGTGGTCGGCGACGCGACCCGCACAGCGACGATTTCCAACCTCTCGGTGGTCGCCAATCAGAGCGCACAGCCGAGCCAGTACAGCGTCTTCGGTGTGTTTTGCGACACCGGTAGCGCCGTGGCGCCGTTCACCAACCCGCCGGTTTCACCTTACCCGGCGCCAACGTTGGTGGTCGATTCGGTGACCATCGGCCCGGGCTTTGGCACCGGGCTCGTCGCCACCAACACCGCCGCTGTCAACAACGCCTGCAACCTGCTCCTGACACGGAGCACCCTGACCGGAAACGGCTTCGGCGCTTGGGTGGTCGGCGGCGGCTTCGGCACCGGCTCGACCGCGCCGATCGCAGCGCAGATTGGCGATCTGTCGGGCGGCGGCAACCGCTTCGTCAAGAATATGGTCAGCGGCAGCGGCTACGGACTGGTCGTCTGGGACACCAGCTCACCGGTGCGCGTGTACGGCAACACGTTCGACCAGGATGACTACGGCATGGCTCTGGGCCAGCATCCGTTGTTCGATACGACCATCAAGGTCGTCGACTACATCAACGTGCAGCAGAACGTCTTTCAGAACTTGAACATCATGGGCATTTCGCTGGGCGCCAGCGCGATCATCGACCAGCTGATTGGCAACACGTTCAGCAATATCTCCGGCGCCAACTTCGGCAGCGCGGCGGCGGCGTACGCCATTCAGCTGACCGGGCCGGGCAACGGATCGTCGGGCATCAACCCCTATAGAACCGAGATTCTGCACGCCCGCGGCAACCAATTCATCGGCAACGATATCGCCATAGGCATTCTCGGAAACCCGCCCATCGACGTGGCCAATCCGCTCCTGACCGACTTCGGCACGGCGGCCGATCCGGGCAAGAACGTGTTTCGTTGCAACTCGATGCCCAGCCCCGCGGCCAACCCCGGTGGCGACCTGTTCATCACGTCGGGCGCGCGCGGAGCCGGCACGTTGAGCTTTGCCGGCAATGCCTGGGACCACGCGACGCTGACGCAGTCGACGACGCTGACGCCCAACGGCATCGACCTCGTCGTCCCCTCGCCGGGACCCGCCGTCACGCTCACCGGCGCGACCGTCAGCACCGTCGCTTGCCCGGCCGGCCGGACGCCGTAGCCGTTTATTTATCGAGCACGAGGAGCGACACGCTCATCGCGGGCATGGCGTAGTCGATGGCGTTGGTCGCGCTCAACGTCACCGCGCTGCTCGTCGGTGTCGTCGATTTCGACGTCAGCACGTAGACGGTTCCGCCGCTCAGCGTCTCGTTGAGCTCGAGCGTGATGCCGGCTTTGAGCACACCACCGGTCTTGTTGATCGCCACCACCGCGACCTTGCCGCTGCCGTCGGAAAACGTGCTTGCCCACACCGTTGCTTTGGCGACATCGCTGCTGCTTGCGCTCATCGAGACATCGCCGAAATGCGCCAGATACAGGCCGAACGCGGCGTCGATGTACTGATCGTTGGTGCCGCCCTCGTGCCACATCGCGCCGGCGAAGAGGTTCTTGCGGCCGAACGCGCCGAGCGCATCGGCCTGGGCAATCGCGCCCGAGATGTCGTTGCCGCCGCCGTAGTAGTACTCGGTGATGGCCAGCTTGGTGCCGGGATAGTGCGCCGCGATGTTGGCCTGCTCGCGGTCGAGCAGATCGATGGCGCCGACGTCGACATCGTTGGGCCCCGAGATCCAGCTGTTTTCGACGTAATTCGGGTCCCACAACGATCGCGTGGTCTGAACGCGGACCTTGACGTACGCCGCGGCCGTGCTGTCGCCGTCGACGGTCGCGCCGTGCGTGCTCGTCGGGTCGACGCTCTCCTGCGGATACCAGTGCAGGTCGAGCACGTCGAGCGTGCGCGTCTTGGATTTGCCGTCGGCGGTGGCGAACGTGTCGAGGTAGGTATTGACGAAGTCGCGCCCCGCGGCATCGGGCGCCCCGGCGAGTGACGAATAGCCGTACCAGCCGCCGAGCGTCGGACCAAAGACCAGCGACTCCGGCGCCTGCTGCTTGATCATGGCCGCCGCCGTGGTCGAGTCGCCGAGCAGCTGCGCGTAGGTGACCGCGCTCTGCTGCGTGTTGGCGTGCGTTCCGGCCCAGTCGTCGGGCTCGTTGTCGATGCCGTAAAAAAGCTGCGCGTGGCCACTCGGGTACTTGGTGGCCGCCGTCGACTCCAACCAGTGAACCATTTCGTCGGCGTAGACTTTTTTATCGGTCAGGTCGGGGGTCAGCGTGAGCGCCGAACCTTTGACCAAAATTTGCGGAAAGAACCGCGTGGTCAAGATGCCCGGCGTGGTTCCGGTGTCGCCGCCGGCATTTTCGTCGGCCGCCACGTAGCCCTGCACCGGCACCGTGATAACGATCGCTTTGTTGGTCGCCGCCGTCGGCGTCGCGCTGTTCGGCCAGGCCGCGCTCACCGCTTGCCACACTGCATCGCCCGGCGTTTTTGACGAGGACAGGTCGTCGTCGTTCTGCCCCTGCCAAGGTTGGCCGGGATTGTCGTAGCCGGCGTTCGAGGCGTTGGTCTCCCAGTTGTAATTCGTCCAGCGATCGCCGCCCGCGCGGGTAAACGGATAGTGGAACGTCGACCCGGGAGGCACCTGATTGGCGCCGTAAATATAGGGTGAGATCGCGTGCGGCTTGGCGTCGAGCGCGATCAGGAACGTGAGATCGGACGCGCCCGGAGGACCCGGGCTGACCGGCGGGCCGAGATCGACATCGCCGGTCGGGTGCGCCAGATCGGCCGGCGGCAGGTTGGCCATGTCGCCGACCGGAGGAACGGGGTGCGCCATGTCGTGCGCGGTTTGAGCGGCGCCGTCGCCGAGCGGAGGCTGCGAATGGGTGCCGCCGCTGCATCCTGCGATAGAACACAAAATCACCAACGACGCAGCCAGGCCAAGACGAATCATGAGTGTGAGCCCAGCAAGTTCCGCACCGACATCGACCCGTCCAAGTCGGCGTCCGGCCGTCGGTTCGTACTGCCGAGGTGCGGCGTCGGGCCCCCGCTGTGGCGGGTCGGCCACGTGGCCGGGTTGCACGCGCGCCTCGATCGCGCCAGGCTAACCGGATGAAGTGGCGTCACGGTTGGCTGGCCGCGCTCGCGCTGAGCGCGGGGTGCGCTTTTCCCGCGCCCAATCATCATCACGATTCGTGCGGCAGCGGCATGCTGTTCATCGGCTGGACCATCGATGGCAAAGCTCCGTCGACGGCGAGCTGCGCCGGAATCGACCATTTGATCGTCACCATCACATCGAGCTGCGGCAAAGAGACGATCGACCCCGTGCCCTGCAACCTCGACCAGTTTCATTACGCCGACATCGATATTGGCGACGATTCGGTCGAGCTCCTCGGCGTCGACGGCCAGGGCGCGAGCAAACTGTACGGCAGCGTCAGCGACGACAACATCACCGTGCAGGCGCCGGCCTCGGCGGTCCGGATCGCGCTCGGTCCGACGTAACAGTCGTGCTCGGTTCGCTATTGGCCGAGCAGGTCGATGCGGTTGACCAGGTCATGCCGCAGGTCGGTCGAGATCGGTTTGGCGCCTAGCCACACGCTCCACACTGCCCGGGCCAGCTTGCCGTTTTGCGGACCGCTCTTGATCTTGCCGCCGACCTCGACGCTAAGCGTGGTGTCGGCCGCCGCACGCAGGACGATTTCGTCGCCGACTTTACAGTCTGTGTCGAACAGCGCGACGAAGCTCTGCGCCGCGGCTCGCACGTCGGCCGGCGCCGTCGCTGCCAGCTCCTCGGCGAGCCCCTCGGAGAAGGACTCTTTGAGCTTGGCCGCATCGACGTCGTGGACAAAATGCAAGATGGCCATCTTCGTGAACGTGCCCCACAGGACGAACGACTGCGCGTGATCGCTGCTCGTCAGCTTGGCGTGATCGCGTCCGCCTGCGCGCACGGCCAGCGCCGGGAACGCCCGCCTGGCCTCGGTCTCGTCGACGTAGAGCGCCATCGCATAGACCTTGACGAACAGCTTCTTGCGGGCGCCGACGCCGAGCAGCGTGAGCTTATGGCCGTTGTCGATCAGGCGGCTGGCAAACCCGCGCTGCGTGGCGGGTTCGACAATCTGTTCCGCGTGCGCAGCTACACTGCACAAAAAGGCAAGCGTCACAACGAGTGAGCATGCGAAGGGTTGAGCGGGCATGGGGCTGCGTAGCAGCGCCGGGCGAGCCGGGTCAAGTGACCTCGAACCGACGACGCGGCATGCGGTTTGCCGTTGCCCGCATCTGTCAGCTTTTGAACGGAAACTGATGAAGGACTGGCGGAGCGACGCCGTTTCGGGTCGGGAACTGTCGGAAATTGCATCACCCCGCCGCGGCTGGAGATTTGCAAGCAATTCGGCCCGGCGTAGACCCCAACGCCAGACCGCGCTTTGCGGCGGACTCCACGGGGTGGAAAAGGGGGGCGAATGCGTCGGAAATCGGCGAAATCCTTTGACCTTGCAGCCCTCCTTCGTATGATGCGCCGCCGTTGCCCACAGGCATGAACGCCGCCACGCACATACCGATCGGCTGGGCCGCTTTGCGGCAGCTCCCGCTCGTCGACGCCATCCCGCTCCTCGGATTGCCGACCGTTTGGGTCGCGGCGTGCCTCTATTTTTGCGTGCGCTCGGCGCTGTTCGGGACGCCCCAGACCGCGCGCATCGACAAGGTCACTAAGTCGCCCTATCTGCCGCGCGTCGTTATGGAGTTCGGCTACTGGATGTTCACGGCGCCGATCGCCGTCTGCATGCGACTGGGCGTGACGCCCAACATGCTCACTATCGGCTCGCTGCCGGTCAGCGTCTTGGCCGCGGTGAGCTTCGGCATGGGCCATTTTTCACTCGGCGGCTGGCTCCTTCTGTTGGCATTCATGATGGACGCGTGGGACGGGATGGTCGCACGCAGGAGCGGCACGTCGTCGGTGGCCGGCGAATTTCTCGACGCCAGCATCGACCGCTACAACGACGCGATCTGCTTTTTGGGGCTGCTATTTTACTACCGCGCCGAGCTTGTGCCGTGGCTCTTGTGCGCCGCTGCGCTGGCCGGGTCGATGGTGGTGAGCTACACGCGAGCCAAGGGCGAAGCGGTCGGCGTCGATCCCAATGTCGGCTACATGCAGCGCCACGAGCGCGGCGTGTACCTCGGCCTGGCGTGCGTGTTTTCGCCCATCCTCGGCGCCTGGATCGAGCCCGGCGTAGCGCACCCACGCAACCCGTTGGTGGTCGTG
>JBBQIO010000283.1:0-5589 GCA_038325015.1 Polyangia bacterium | reverse complement strand
CGCGGCTCAATGGCTGGCCTGCACGTACCCCGGCCGACGCTTCACGCGCATCCTCACGAAGCGCGCGCACGGCTCGGGGCCGATGTGGTTCGCTACTCCTTCATCGCAGTGGACTTGCACCACCTACTCCTTGCCGGTCTCCCGGCGCACCTGTGTGAAAACACGAAACCTCTAGAAATCGGGGTTCTTCTCACCCTTGGTTGAAGGTCGATCGTCTATTACAGCGCGATCTGAGAGGTCGATGTTTGGTGCGACCAGGGAAGCGCGACGTTTTCACACAGCCTCGGCCACAAGCCGTCGTCGATGACCGACCGCTTTCGCGCTTCCTGTCGCACTCACAACTCGTCGATAGGGCTTCGCATGCCGCGACCGCCTTTGTTGAGAACGTGCGTGTGGATCATCGTCGTGCGCACGTCGGCGTGGCCGAGCAATTCCTGGACGGCCCGGATGTCGTAGCCAGCCTGCAGCAGATGAGTTGCGAACGAATGTCCAGTACATGCGGCGAGCAGGGCTTGTTCATCCCGCGCGTCGGGCGGCTCCATGCACCGCCCGCTGCACCCATTGCTCGTGCAGGGGTGCCTGAAGATCTCCCCCGAGCGCGGGTCGGGCGAGCGAGACGCGCCGGCAAAGATCCACTGCCAGCCCAGGCCGTGGCCGCTGCCAGGTATTTCGTCGCCGGTGCACCAGGGAGCCAGACGCCGCACCGGGGTGCTCGTGCTACGCCGCATGAACGGCGAGGTCGTTCCCTACGAACCCGAGAAATAGTGGTGTCCCGACGCAATCATTCGCACCACTGGCCGTGTCGCCTAACCTTTCCATCGAGCGGACGTACCAAAGGGCTTCCGACGTCGGCTGCGCGACGCTCGCGTCGGCAAGCCGGCGCAATGAGCGCACCCGCCTCCGCCGCCGTTTGGCGGCGGCAGGATCGCCGAGAGGCCGAGCAGACTGGAGACGCATGCCGGCCCGGTGTCGTCGGGCGACCGTGACGGTCGCGCGCAGCGAGGCCTCGCCCTCGCGCGCATCCTCTGCGCGATGCGCCTGAAATTGTCGTTTTTCCAGGGTGCCCTGTTCGCGTTCGTCAGCGAGGTCATGGCGGCACCTCGTTGCGGAAACCCTAGCGCAGATCGGGGGGACGTAGCACAAATCCCGAGCAGCCACCGTCATACTGGGCACATGGAGAAGATGCACCGGCGCCGCTTCGCCCTTGCCGCAGCGGCCGTGCTCGTCGCGTCGCGCGGCGTTTCGGCGCAGACCGGCGCGACGCGGATCTGGCGCGTCGGCTTTGTCGCCGGCAGGGCGCGCCGCCCCGGCGACGGCGTCGTTCCTGCCGGGCTTCGCACTGGCTTGCATGAGCTCGGCTTCGAGGAGGGCCGCAACGTCGTCTACGAAGGCCGCTGGAGCTCGGCACGTCCTGAGGCATTGCCCGGGCTGGTCGCCGAGCTGCTCGCCGCGAAGGTCGACGTGATCGTCGCTGAAGGCGCTCCCGCCGTCGCGGTCGCGAAGCGGGCGACGACGTTGTTGCCGATCATCGTTCTCTACGCCGGCGACGTCGTCGAGACCGGCCTCGTCGCCAGCCTGGCACGACCGGGCGGCAACATCACGGGCGTCAACGACGAGTCGTCGGTCCTGAGCGCAAAGCGGCTCGAGATCCTCAAGGAGGCAGTGCCTGCCGCGAAACGCGTCGCCGTGCTCTGGAACGCGGGCGACGCGGCGATGACGCTACGCTATCGCAACATCGAGAGCGCGGCGCGCACGCTCGGAATCGCTATCGACCCGCTCGGCGTGCGCGAGCCCGACGACTTCGACGGTGCGCTCGCCGGCATGGACCGCAACCCGCCAGACGCATTGATGATGGTTGCCGACGCGCTGACCAACCTCAACCGCCAGCGCGTCATCGACTACGCCGACGTGCATCGCATTCCGGCGATGTACGAGATGGACCAGGTCGTGCGCGGCGGCGGGCTGATGTCGTACGGTGCCGATCCCGGGGAGAACTTTCGGCTCGCCGCCGCCTACGTCGCCCGCATCCTTCACGGGGCGAACGCCGGCGATCTTCCGGTGCAGCAGCCGACGCGCTACTTCCTCGTCATCAACCTGAAGACGGCGAGTTCGCTCGGCTTGACGATCTCGCGCCCGCTCATGCTGCGCGCCGACAAGCTGATCGAATGAAAACGCGGGCGCCGCGGCTCGCGACGCAACGATGAATTCGCGAATCCGTTCCCTATTTGTGCCTTCACACCGCCTAGAGCTGACGCCCTCGACTTCCGTTGAGTTCAACGAACGCTGCGAGGGGAATTCAGTGAGCTATTGCGAGCGACGCCAGCCGGATCCCACCTCGCCTGCGGCGTTTTAGCAACAGCCGGTCGCTCTTGAAGCGGTCGCTGCGGTCCCTCGCCGCCAACCGCTGGACGGTCATCAATTCTGAACTCCGGTGGGGACTGGTTCGGAGGGATCTACGCGGACCGAGATCTCATCCTGGCAGCACTGTCCAATCAGTTGCAAAACGCTTTCACGTTCACCCATCCTCACACCCAAGTGACCTTGAAGGCCTATGCGCTGCAAGCACGCATCCTGATCGACGTGAGCGACCATTGCGGAGGACTGCCTGTTGCGATGACTGCAACGACATTTTCGCCTTTTGCACATCACGGGAGCGACAGGTCGGGCCTCGGGCTCGGGCTGTCCATCGCCCGGCAGAGCGTTGAGTCGCAGAGTGGAACACTGAGCGCGCGGGACGTGCCCGGCATCGGCTGTGTGTTCACGATCAACCTACCGCGGTATCACCTGTATTAAACGACGCGAGTGTGTCACCCTATCGCGCTACGACTGCGGCGTGGATTTCGATCATTGGCGCCCTGCTCCTTGTGCTGATGCAGCTTCACGGCGGCCACGGCCCCGACATGAACGGACTTCACGGCTGAGCCGGTCTCGCTGCCGAGCTCGTCGAGGATCGGGAAGTCGGGCCGGTCGTCACCGCCGTGCGCACGACCATGATCTACACCCACGTCCTCAAAAAGGGAGGACGGGTGTACGCAGACCGCTGGATGGCCTAGCGAGCTCTTGCAGTGGAATCCCGCCGGCAGCTTGCAGCGCGCGGCCCAGCACCAAACGAAATTCAGGAGACGATCGACATGATCTGAAGCGCGGGCGGCTAGTAGCCGGAAAAGCAGTCGCTGGCAAATGGCACCTTTTGGCCGCATTCCCCGTTCGAGAGACCGCCGGCGGCTCTCGCGCGCTTATCCTCGTCGCCCATGTCCCGACTTCGCCTGATCGCGCTTGCCTTCGCACTCACCGGCCTGGATGGTGCTTGCGCGGCAGTGCCAGCGAGCGCCCCTGTCGCGACACGCTCTCCGACGCAATTGCCCCGCGGCATTCGGCCGGTCCACTATGACGTGGAGGTGACCCCGCACAGCGAGGTCATGCGATTCGACGGCCGGACGACGGTGACGATCCACGTGAGCGTGTCGACGAAGACCATTACGCTGAACGCCTTCGGCCTGGCGTTCACGTCGGTCCGCGTCACTCGAGGTGGGCCGGGCGCCAGCGCCGTTGCGCCGATCGGCATCACGCTCGATGTCGCGGCGCAGACAGTGACGTTCACCTTCGCCCATCCCATCCCGGTCGGACGCCATCGTCTGGCCATGGTCTACGCGGGCGCGATCGGCACGCAGGCCGAGGGCCTCTTTGCAATCGACTACGCCACGCCCACCGGGAAGAAGCGAGCCCTTTTTACGCAGTTCGAGCACGCGGATGCACGCCGGGTGTTCCCGTCCTGGGACGAGCCGGACTACAAGGCGACCTTCGCGCTGAGCGCTACCGTGCCGACGGCACTCATGGCGGTCAGCAATACACCCGTGATTGCTGAGCAAGGCCGTGCCCACGGCCTACACCGGATCAGCTTCGCGGCGACACCGAAGATGTCGACTTACCTGCTCTTCCTGGCACTCGGCGATTTTGAGCGCACGACGGCCCGCGTCGGTGCGACCGAGATCGGCATCGTCACGCGGCGCGGCGTGGCGGCTCAGGGCGCCTTCGCACTCGACGCTACGGCGCAAATCCTGGGCGAGTACGACGACTATTTCGCGGTGCCGTACCCGCTGCCAAAGCTCGACAACGTCGCCGGCCCGGGCAACAGCCAGTTTTTCGGGGCGATGGAAAACTGGGGCGCGATCTTTAGCTTCGAGCCGGTCCTCCTGCTCGACCCCTCGTTCGCCACCCAGTTGGACCGGCAACGCGTGTTCGCAGTCGCTGCCCACGAGATCGCGCATCAGTGGTTCGGCAACCTGGTCACCATGCGTTGGTGGGACGACCTCTGGCTGAACGAAGGCTTTGCCTCGTGGATGGGCGCGCGCACGACCCGGCTTCTCCATCCCGAATGGAGCACCGAGCTGTTCGCGATCAGGCAGCGCGACCGCGCCATGGAGCTCGATGCGTTCGAGACCACCCATGCCATCGTTCAGCACGTCGAAACCGTCGACCAGATCAGCCAGGCTTTCGACGCCATCACCTACACCAAGGGTCAAGCCGTGATCGGCATGCTCGAGGCCTATGTCGGTGCCGACCCCTGGCGAGAGGGCGTACGGCGGTACATCAAGACGAACGCCTATGGCAATACAGTCACCGATGACCTATGGGGCGAAATCGAGCGAGTCACTGGCAAGCCGATCATCCCCATCGCGCACGACTTCACTCGTCAGCCGGGAATACCGCTGCTGCGCGTCGACAGCGCGACGTGCCAAGCCGACAGGACCACGTTGGAGTTGAGCCAGAGCGAGTTCAGCGCGGACCATCCGGACAAGCTACCCCGGCACTGGCGTCTTCCAGTCGTCGCACAGACCGCTCGCAACGAGCCGATTCGCGCGCTGGTCACGGAAAGTCGGTCCCGCCTCGTCGTCCCAGGCTGCGGCGTGGTCGTGGTCAACGCCGGCCAAAGCGGCTACTACCGGACCGCGTACGCGCCGGCGCTGCAACCCGCAATCCGGGCCGGCTTCAATCAGATGAACGTGATCGACCAGCTCGGCGTCATGAGTGATATGTGGGCCCTCGCTCTGTCCGGGGTCGCACCGGTCAGCGATGCCCTGGAGCTGGTCGCGCAAACCCACGTCGATGCCGATCCGTCGCTCTGGAGTCACATCGCCGAGAAACTTACGGCCCTCGACGGCTTCTATCGGGCGGAAAGCGTGCGCCGAGCGCATTTGCGGAGCTACCTGATCGGCCGTCTTGCGCCGGTGCTGGCTTTCGTTGGTTGGAGAGAAAGCGCCGGTGAGCCTGCGCCACTCGCCGTGCTGCGCGCGCAGCTTATCGGGACGCTTGGCGAGCTGGGCGATCAGACGACGATCGCCGAAGCGCGCCGGCGCTATGCGGCCCGCAATACGGAGCCGGACGGGTACCCCGCCGCCCTGCGCAAGTCCATCCAGGCCGTCGTCGCACGCCACGCCGACGAAACAGTCTGGGAAGCGTTTCACGCCGAAGCGAAGGCGGAGAACGATCCGTCGGTCAAGGACCGTCTCTACCGGTTCCTGGCGGGCGCTCGCGACGAGCGCCTGGCGCAGCGCGCGCTTGATCTTGCATTGACGGATGAGCCGGGGG
>JBBQIO010000282.1:0-5597 GCA_038325015.1 Polyangia bacterium | reverse complement strand
CCGGCTGTTCGAGCTCGACGGCTATGATCGCGCGGCGGCGGGCGAGCGCCAATTCGTCGTTGTTGTCGGGCTGGCGCAGCATCGGCTCGGGCTGTGCGTTGACGAGCTGGTCGGGCAGCAGGACATCGTCATCAAGCCGCTCGGCAAGTCGCTCGGCGGGGTGGCCGGCATCGCCGGCGCCACCGAGCTGGGCGGGCAGAAGACCGTGCTCGTGCTCGACGTGGCGGCGATCGTCGAAGAGGCGGTGCAGATGCGCGGAGAGGCCGCATGAGCGATTTCGCAAAAATGGCGATCTACACATGTTCCGGGCCTTGTCGCGGAGCGGAGGTCGCATGAAGTTGCCGGAGACGCTGCAGCTGGCGACGGAGGAGAGCTATCTCCGCGCGGTCGATGGCCGGCGGGTGCGGCCGACGCGCGCCATCTTGACGTTTCTGGTGGCCAGCGAGACCTATGGCGTCGACATTCTCGATATCCGTGAAATTATTAAAATGCGTGAAATAACCGAAGTTCCTAGAATGCCTAAATTTCTTCTGGGCGTGATTTCCGTGCGTGGCACGATTATTCCGGTCATCGACCTGCGGCTTCGGTTACGGCTGGTCGCGGCCCCGCCCACCCGCGCCGCGCGGGTTCTGGTGGTGGTTCACGAGGGCGAGCTCTTCGGGCTGCAGGTCGACGCCGTTGTCGGAGTCATGCGCCTGGGCGAGAGCGAGATCGAAATGCCGCCCTCTGGATTTGCTGACGATAATTTTCTCGGCGGCATTGGCCGCTATCGCAGCGGCCGCAAGGACCGCCTGGTCGTGCTCCTCAATCTGCAGGCGGCTGTGGGCTTCGACCACGGTCGTCGCAGCCAAAGCCAGCTGCAACATCAAGCCGCCCAATCGAAGAACAGCGAATCCAAAGCGAAAGCCCCGCCCAAGCCGAGAGGCAATTCATGATCGGCGGCCGGCGCTCGCTGGGCACCTCGACCGCGCGCAACCAGAGTGCCGAGCGCCGCGGTCAGCGCGCGTCTTTGGCCGAGGCTGTGCAGGTCGTCGCTTTTTCCGTCGGTGAGGGGGAGTACGCCGTCGACATCATGCGGGTCAAAGAGATCATCAACCCGGTGCCTGTGACCCGTGTTCCCAAGGCGCCGCCGTTCATCGAGGGGGTGGTCGAGCTGCGCGGCGCCATCTTGCCGATCATCGACATGCGCAAGCGATTCGACCTGCCCGCGACAGCGCTGGGCCGGGTCGGCAAGTTCGTCATCGCGGCGGTCGACCTCGGTCATGGCGCAGCCGTCGTGCCCCCATCGCCCAAGGACGAAAAGAGCGCTGCGCCCGCCGAGCCGGTGACTCCGCTGGTTCGGGTCATCGTCGGGTTGATCGTCGACGCGGTGTGGGAGCCGCTCCGCGTGGCGCGCAGCGAAGTGCGACCGGCGCCCCTTTTGGCCGGCGGCCGAGAGGGATATTTTTCCGGCGTCATCCATCACCGCGGACACATCGTCATGTTGATCAACCTCGATGCCGTCCTTTCGTCGTCGGAAAAGATCACCCTGGCCGGCTTGCGCGGTCCCGAGGTTCCCTCCGACGTAACGGATCGCGACGACGGAGGTGTCGAGTGAGCACGCGCGTGCTGGTGGCGCACGAGGCCGAGACCATCCGCGAGATTCTGCGCCGGCTGCTCGAAGCCGCCGGCTATGTCGTGACCACGGTCGGCGACGGCAATGCCGCGCTCCGCGCCTGTGATGATCCGCCCGCGGCTCTGGTCTTGGATGTCGCGCTGCCCGAAGTGCATGCCTACAAGGTCGTCGAAGAGGTGCAACGCATCGCGCCGGCGACGCGCATCGTGCTCGTCGCTTCGGTCTACAACCGCACCGGCTACAAGCGGCGACCCACGTCGCTGTACGGCGCCGACGACTACGTCGAGCAGCATCACATTCCGGACCAGCTCGTGTCCAAGCTGGAGCGGCTGATAGGTCTGCCGCAGCCGATCCCGGTGTCGGTAATGGCGAAGATCGCGGCCGAGAGCCCGCAGCTTCGCGGCGCAGAAGACGGGCAGATCGCCGCCGCCGGCAACGCGCGCATGGAGCCGCGCGACCTCGATCCATCCCGGCGCGCCGAACGGTTGGCGCGCCTGATCATCGCCGACATCGCGCTCTACAATGGCGACGCCATTGATCACGAAGACGACGCCGAGCGCGAGGCGCGGCTGCGCGTCGACCTCGACGAAGGGCGCCTTCTTTTCGAGCTGCGAATCCCGGAGGAGGTGTGGCGTAAACGCGATTTTCTCGGCGAGGCTATGGCCGAGATTCGCGCCCAGCGACGCCATGCGGCGACCGCGGACGCCTCCTTAGCGAGCAGCGCGATGGGTCACAAGGAGGGCGCGTGAGCGACACAGACGTAGGGAAACAGGGCGGCGCCGCGCGTCTCTTTGCCGAATTCGAGACGCTCGACGAAGAGGGTCGACGGGGCCGCCTGGCCATGCTCACGCCGGAGTCGGCCGGCGTCGCGGCCGCCGAGCTGATCGTCTTCTTGGTCGAGATCATGGGCGACGCGAGCTGGCGCGTGCGCAAAGAGGCGGCGCAGAAAATGGCGTCGCTTCCGGTCACGTTCCAGGCGGCACGTGCGCTCACCGACGCTTTGGCCGAGCCCACCAATATCGGCCGTCGCAACGCCGCCGTCGAAGGGCTGGTCGCGCTCGGCGATGGCGCGCTACCGCCTTTGATCGCCGCGCTGCGAGAACGGCCGGAGCATCGCAAGCTGTTGGTCGACACGCTCGGGCTGCTCCGCGATCAGCGGGCGGCCGAGCCGCTTGTCCCGCTCCTATCGGACGACGATGCCAACGTGCGCATCGCCGCCGCCGAGGCGCTCGGACAGCTCGGAGGAACCACGGCTGCCGACGGGTTGCGTCGCGCGTTCACCGACGGGGATGGTCTCTTGCGCCTGGCCGCGCTCGACGGGCTCAATCGTGCGCACGTGGCGCTGACCGCGGCGGAGCTGCACTCGGCGCTGCTCGATCCGACGCTGCGCGCGGCGGCGTGCGAAGCGCTCGGACGCTCCGGAGATCGCCGCGCCGTCAATACGCTGGCCGACGCACTCGCGGACGGCAGTCGCTCGGTCCGCGAGGGCGCGTTGCGCGGCGTGGGTCACTTGCTCGCTGGAGCCGCGCCCGGGAGCGAACAGACCGAGCTCATCGCAGCGCTACGCGAACGTCTGCGGCGCCTGGGGCCGCTCGACGATATCGCGGTCGCGCTCGATCTGGGCAGCTTGGAGGTTCAGCGCGCGGCGGCAATGGTGCTCGGCTTCACCGGGCGTCCCGAGGCTGTCGCTCCGCTGGTCGAAGCGCTCAGCGATCGTGAGCTTGCGCGCGAGGTCACGGACGCCCTCTTGGCGCTCGGCGATACCGCCGTCGAGCCGCTGCTCGAGCTATTGCCGGATTTGGAGGAGCGCGAGCGCGCCGATGCGATCGTGCTCCTGCCGCGGCTGGTGTCGACCAGCGGCGCGCCGCACCCCACGGTATTGAGTTATCTCGAAGGCGCGCTCGCCGAAGACGATCCCGCGACGGCTGCGGCCGCCGCGGCAGCACTCGGTCAGCTGGGCTCGCGCGAGGTGTTGCCGCTGGTGTGGCGCGCGCTCGGCCGCGAGCCCGAGGTGGCCGAGGCCGCGACCGAGGCCTTGGCGCGCATCGGCGCGCATCACCCGGACGATGTCCATGTGCTCGTGCGCAGCAAGGGCCTCCTCGGTCCAGAGGGACCCTATCTGTGCCGCGTGCTTGGTCGGCTCGGGGCACTGGCCGGGTCGGCGCGCGAAGGCGACGTGGCGCTCTTGAAAGGGGCCTTGGGGGGCGGCGAAGCGCGCCTCCGGCGAGCCGCCGCCGAAGCCCTTGGTGAGCTCCCCGGCACGTCGGAGATCGACGACACACTCGCGTTCACGCTGGCCGATGAAGGAGCGGAGGTCCGAGCCGCGGCGGCCCGTGCATTGGGAATGCACGGCCGCACGACTGCGTTGGCCGCCTTGGAGCGGGCGACGCGCGACCCGGAACGAAAGGTGCGCGCCGCGGCCGCCCGCGCGCTAGCGCAGATCGCCGCATTGACGCCGGTTCACGAAGCCGCGCGCGCCGACGTCCTCGAAGCGCTGCGCCGCGTGGCCAACGATTCCGACGTCGTGGTGACCGCACCGGCCCTCGAAGCGCTGGGCGCCCACGGCGACCCGGCGGACGTCGAGCGGCTGCGCGGGCAGCTGGCGCGTCTGTCGCGAGCGACCGATTCCCAGCTGCGCCAAGTGCTTGAGGCAGCGCTCGCCGGGCGCGGAGGCCATGGATGATCGGCCTGGCCGAACAGCCGCTCTCGCGCGAGGTGTTTCGCGTCCTGCGCGACGAGATCTATCAGTATGCCGGGCTCTGGTTCGAGGAGGACGCCACCTACCTCGTGCAGCGGCGCCTCACGCCTCGACTGGAGGCGCTGTCGCTCGACGATTTCGGCGACTACGTCCGTTACCTGCGCACCGGTTCGGCCGAGGCCCGCCGCGCTGAGCTCGACGAGATCATCGAACGGGTGACCACAAACGAGACCTATCTGTTTCGCGAGGCCTATCAGCTGGCCGCGTTTCGCGACGAGATCTTGCCGCAGCTCTTCGATCTTAAGCCGCGCGGCAAGCGGCTTACGGTGTGGTCGGCGGGTTGCTCGTCCGGCGAAGAGGCCTACACCATCGCGATTCTGATCCAGGAGACCGGACTGTTCGCCGACTGGGAGGTGCGCGTCTTCGGCAGCGACATTTCGCGCCGGGTCTTGGGCATCGCGCGCAAGGGCCTCTACGGCCGCAGCTCGTTTCGCACCACCGAACCGCGCGTGGCGCGTCGCTATTTTCGCGAGGTCGACGGCAAACATCAGGTGCGCGACGAAGTACGGCAGATGGTCAGCTTCGGGCAGATCAACCTGGTCGACGAGCCGATGACCGCACTGGTCGGCGAGGTCGACGTCATCTTTTGCCGCAACGTGCTCATCTATTTCAACACCGAGTCGCGCCGGCGGGTCATCGAGACGCTCCATCGTAAGCTGAGTCGGCGCGGCTTTCTGCTGCTCGGGCACTCCGAATCGCTGATCAGCCTGACCACCGCCTTCGAGCTGGTGCACCTCAAGAACGACATGGTTTATCGGAAGCCGTAATGATTGACGACCATTCGGCGTCCGCTAATCGCGCGGTTCGCGCGCGGCAGGGGGAAGTCTCTTTCGGCTTCGCCGAAAGAGCGGGGAGCGGGAAGGCTCCCCCAGTTGCCGTAATGGGCGGTCGATGAGCGCGGTGACCACCGGCACTGCCGGCCGACGAATTCGCGTGTTGGTCATCGACGACTCTGCGTACAACCGGCAGGCTATTTCGTCGATGCTCGAAGGGCAGGCACGCATCGAGGTGGTCGGTCGCGCCTCCGACGGTGAAGAGGGGCTGCGTCTGGCGTTTCAGCTGCAGCCGGACGTGATCACGCTCGACCTGGAAATGCCCAAGATGGACGGCTTTTCCTTCCTCCGCATCTTGATGGCGCGCCGGCCGACGCCGGTCATCGTCATCTCGAGCTATGCGACGCGGGAAAATATTTTTCGCGCGCTCGAGCTCGGCGCGCTCGACTTC
>JBBQIO010000281.1:0-5607 GCA_038325015.1 Polyangia bacterium | reverse complement strand
ACCTCTTGGTTGCGGATGGTCGAGTGGTCGAGATCGGCCAAGCGCTGCGGGTGGACGACGCAGCGTCGCTGCAGATCATCGACGCGCACGGCCTCGTGGTCGCGCCCGGCTTCGTCGACCTGCACGTGCATTTGCGCGAGCCGGGCCACGAGTATAAAGAGGATCTCGGCTCGGGCGGACGCGCCGCGGCTGCAGGCGGTTTCACGACGGTTTGCTGCATGCCCAACACGCAGCCGGTCAACGACTGTCGCGCCGTGACCGAGCTCATCGTGCGCCGCGCGCGCGAGGCCTCGCCGGTCAAGGTGCGACCGGTGGGGGCCGTCTCCAAGGGGCTCAAGGGCGAGTCGCTGGCCGAGATCGGCGAGATGAAGGAGGCCGGCATCGTCGCAGTCAGCGACGACGGGATGCCGGTGATGAACGGCGACTTGATGCGCCGCGCGCTGGAGTACGCGCGCACGTTCGACCTGTGCGTCGTGCAGCACGCCGAGGACAAGCAGCTGTCGGCCGGCGGCGTCATGCACGAGGGCGCGGCGTCGACGCGCGCCGGGCTCCCCGGTCAGCCGGGCGCGGCCGAGTCGGTGATGGTGGCGCGCGACATCGAGCTGGTCGCGCTCACCGGCGCGCGCTATCACGTCGCGCATATTTCGACGGCGGCATCGGTCGCGCTGGTGCGCAGCGCCACGAAGCGCGGCTTGCCGGTGACCTGCGAGGTCACGCCGCACCACCTGACGCTGACCGACGAGGCCTGCCTCGAGTACGACACCCGCACCAAGTGTGCACCACCACTGCGCACGGCGGCCGACCGGCAGGCCCTCCGCGAGGGGCTTGCCGACGGCACGATCGACTGCATCGCCACCGATCACGCGCCGCACGGAACGCAGGAAAAGGAGCTCGAATTCGATCAGGCGGCGTTCGGCATGACTGGCCTCGAGACCGCGCTGTCGCTCGGCCTGTCGCTGGTGCACGAAAAAATCCTGACGCTGCCCGAGCTCATCGCCCTGTTCACCGAACGCCCGGCACGCATTTTTGCGCTCGATAGCGGGACGCTGGCCATCGGCGCCGCGGCCGATGTCGTGATCTTCGATCCGGCGCAGACGTGGAAGTACAGCGCCAGCCAGGGGCGCTCCAAGTCGCGCAACTCGCCGTTCGACGGCTGGGAGCTGCACGGTACGGTACAGTGGACGCTGGTCGACGGACGCGTCGTTCACGGAGCGGAGTCGTGACGCGAATCGCCCGACTGGCGCTCGAAGACGGCACGATCTTCGACGGCGTCGCTTTTGGTGCACCGGCCGACCACGGAAGCGGTGGCGGCGAGGTGGTGTTCAACACCGCTTTGACCGGCTACCAAGAGGTGGTCACCGACCCGTCCTATGCCGGGCAGCTGGTGGTGATGACGACACCGCACATCGGCAACGTCGGCTGGAACGAGCACGACCTCGAAGCGAAGACCGCACGCGCCGCCGGCCTCATCGTGCGCGACGAGTCGCCGATGGTCTCCAACTGGCGCTCGACCGTCAGCCTGCAGATTGCGCTCGAGCGCGCCGGCGTGGTCGGAATCGCCGGAATCGACACGCGCCTGTTGACGCGCAAGCTGCGCGATGGCGGGGCGCAAAATGGAGTGGTCTCCGAAGCGCCGGCGAGCCGAGTCTCGGACGAGGCGCTGGTCGCCGAGGCGCGTGCGGTGCCGAGCATGACCGGGCGCGATCTAGTGTCCGAGGTGAGCTGCACCGAGCCGTACGCGTTCGCCACGCCGAGCTGGCGCCATGCCGACGACGCGCCGCCGGCGCCGCAACGCCGCTATGCCATCGTGGCCTACGATTACGGAATCAAGCGCGGCATTCTGCACGGACTGGTCGACGCCGGCTTCGACGTGACGGTGGTGCCGGCCAAGACGCCGGCGGCTGACGTGTTGGCCCGCGCGCCCGACGGCGTTTTTCTCTCCAACGGCCCGGGCGATCCGGCGGCGCTGCCCTATGCGGTCGAGGCGTGCCGCGCGCTTTTGGCGGCCGATGTGCCGCTGTTCGGTATCTGTCTGGGCCATCAGATTCTTGGTCTGGCGCTCGGTGGCACGACCTACAAGCTCAAGTTCGGCCATCACGGCGCCAATCAGCCGGTCCGCGATCTGCAGACCGGCAAGGACGAGATCACCTCGCAGAATCACGGCTTCGCCGTCGACGTCGCGTCACTCGGCGACAAGGCCGAGCTGACCCACGTCAACCTGAACGACGGCACGGTCGAAGGCATGCGCCTGCCGGGGCGGCCGGTGTTCAGCGTGCAGTACCATCCCGAGGCCTCGCCCGGGCCGCACGACGCGCACTACCTGTTCGCCCGCTTCGCCGCGCTCATCGATGCGCATCGACAGGCCGGGGGATCTTCCCGGCGAGCCTCCCCCCACCGCACGTTTGGCGAGCCCTCATGATCGCGCAAGTTCTCGACCGCATCATCGCGTTTTCTGCGCGCGACGAATCCGAGCTGGTGCAGGCGCGCATGTATTGGGACGAGCATGCCGGCGAGGTCCACGACGACAATCTTCTGTACGAAGAGCGCGCCTCGGCGTTTCTCGAATGGCACATCCTTGAGCGGCCGCTGGTCGACGGGCGCGTGCCCGCCGAGCGCTTCTTGGCCGAGGAGCGGCTCGACGATCTCGAAGGGCGCTGGGTCGACGCGCTGATCCACTCGCACCGATCGATCCTGCAGGTCGAGCGCATCAAGCCCGAGGCCGCAGGCGGCGTGATTCGCGTCAAAGATCTGTTCGGCGGCGCTGAGCTCGAGATCACCGAGCGCCGCAAGCTGCCTGGGGTCGAAGAGGGCGACGTTTTCGAGGCGCGCCTGGTGGCCGACGTGATCTCGCCGCCGCATGTGCTGTTTTCGCGCGTGCTGCAGTTCCATCCGCGCGAAGCGACGGCCGAGGTCAAGCAGCTCGCCGCCGACGATGCGCGCGCCGGTCGGCCGCGTGCCGAGACGCTGTTTCGGCTGGCCCGACTGCGGCTCAAAGCGGCGCACTACTCGCACGTCGATGCGGCGCTGATCTACTCGGGTGCCGCCGTGCCGGAGCCGACGTGACGCTGGCCGGCCGCAACGTTCTGGTCGGTGTGTCCGGCGGAATCGCGGCCTACAAGGCCGCCGAGTTGGTGCGCCTGTTCGTGCGCGCCGACGCCCAGGTGCGCGTGATGATGACCCGCGGTGCGCAGGCCTTCGTCACGCCGCTGACCTTCCAGTCGCTGTCGCAAAAGCCGGTGGCGACCGATACGTTCGATCTTTCCGAAGAGCTGACCATCGGTCACATTGCGCTGGCCGACGCCGCCGAGCTGGTGATTTTGGCGCCCGCGACCGCGCACCTGATCGCGCGGCTGGCCCATGGATTGGCCGACGACGTGGTGACCACCGTGGCGCTGGCGCGCTCGCCCGAGGCGCGGCCACTCTTGGTGGCGCCGGCGATGAACGTCAATATGTGGCGTCATGCTGCGACGCAGCAAAATATCGCGACGTTGAAGTCGCGGGGCGCCATCGTGGTCGGCCCCGATGAGGGCGATCTGGCGTGCGGCTGGGTCGGCGCCGGACGGATGGCCGAGCCGGCGGAGATTTTTGCGCGTGCAGTGGAGCTGCTCGGAAGCGCGGACCTCGCCGGCGTGCGCATCACGATCTCGGCCGGACCGACCCATGAACCGGTCGACGCGGTGCGCTTTTTGGGCAACCGCTCGTCGGGCAAAATGGGCTTTGCGCTGGCCACTCGCGCGCGCTCCCGCGGTGCCGACGTGACGCTGATCGCCGGTCCGGTGGCGCTGGCCACGCCGGCCGGCGTGCGACGCATCGACGTGAGCACCGCCGCGCAGATGAAGCAGGCCGTCGACGAGGCCGCCGCGACCAGCGACGTGGTGATCATGGCGGCGGCGGTGGCCGACTATGCGCCGCAAAATCCGGCCAGTGGCAAGCTCAAGAAGCGCAGCCTCGGCGACGGCCCCGCGATCGCGCTGCGCGCCAACCCCGATATCTTGGCCGAGCTCGGCGCGCGCATCTTTGCGCGTCGCCCCATTTTGGTCGGGTTCGCCGCCGAGACCGAAGCGCTGGTTCAGTCGGCGCGGCAAAAGCTGGCCGAGAAAAAGTGCGATCTCGTCGTCGCCAACGACGTCTCAGAGCCCGACGCCGGCTTCGGCAGTGATCGCAATCGCGTCGTCCTCGTCGACGGCATGCACGACCAAGAGCTGCCGCTTTTGCCCAAGAGCGAAGTCGCCGACCGCATCCTTGATCGTGTGCGCACGCTCGCTGCGGCTCGACCATGAGTGACGCCGACGATCTCTTGCGCGCGACACGCGAGCTCAAAGAGCAGCTGACCTGGCTTTCGCGCGGCGGCGTGAAGGGCGTGCCTGCGTCGGCACCCGTGGCTTCGCCGCGGCCGGCCCATATCGAACCGCCGGCCGAGATGGCGGCCAAAGTCGTCGATCCCAATCTAGTCCGCGGCGCCGCCGGTCTGACCCAGGTCCGGAACGAACTCGGCGACTGTCAGCGCTGCAAGCTCGCACCCAGCCGGCAAAACATCGTCTACGGCGTCGGCAATCCCAACGCTGCCCTGGTCTTCGTCGGCGAGGCGCCGGGCGCTGAAGAGGACAAGCAGGGTGAGCCGTTCGTCGGCGCCGCCGGCCAGCTTTTGACCAAGATGATCGAGGCCATGGGCTTCGGTCGCGACGACGTCTACATCTGCAACATTTTGAAATGCCGGCCGCCCGGCAATCGCAATCCTGAGCCCGACGAGGTCCTGGCCTGCGAGCCGTTCTTGAAAAAGCAGCTGGCCGCGCTCGATCCGAAAATCATCGTCTGCCTCGGCAAATTCGCGGCGCAGTGCCTGCTCAAGAGCGACATGGCGATCAGCCGGCTGCGCGGCGAATGGAAGCGCTACGAGGGCATTCGGCTGATGCCGACGTTCCACCCGGCGTATCTCTTGCGCAACCCGCCGGCCAAAAAAGAGGTCTGGGCCGACTTGAAGCTGGTCATGGCCGAGCTCGACCGCCTCGGCATCCCCCGCCGCTAAGGCATTGCCGCTAGGGCTGCAACACGCCGAGGTAGGGCAGATTGCGGTAGTGCTGCGCGTAGTCGAGCCCGTAGCCGACGACGAACAGATCCTCGATGGTGAAGCCGAGGTAATCGATGGTGCACTGCTTGCGCGTGCGCGACGGCTTATGCAAAAACGCGCACAGCTTGACCGACGACGGATGGCGCGTCGTCAGCATGTCGATGATGTAGTTCATGGTCAGCCCGGTATCGACGATGTCCTCGACCAGGATCACGTGCTGGCCGTCGACCGGCTTGGTCAAATCCGACGTGATCTTGACCACCCCCGACGACGTGGTCTCATCGCCGTAGCTCTGCACGCCGAGAAATTCGACACGCACCCGATCCGACGGAATGGCCCGTGCCAGATCAGCGAGAAACACGAAGCTGCCCTTGAGCACGCCGACCAGCACCAGCTCCTGGCCGGCATAGTCGGCGGCGATCTGCTGACCCAGCTCGGCGATGCGCGCCGCGATCTTGGGCGCCGAGATCAACTCGGAAATACGATTGTGCTCCACGATTGGCCTCGACAGTCTTGGGTTACACGTAGCTGTTGTTCAT
>JBBQIO010000280.1:0-5620 GCA_038325015.1 Polyangia bacterium | reverse complement strand
GCCGGCGGCCGCTAAATCTGGATGGTCTTCCAGGTCCCGCTGGCGAACTTCCACGCCATGATCGACGCCAACAAGAGAATGTAGATGAAGGCGCCCGACCACACGCCGATGACGCCGAGGTGCAGCACGACTCCGCACACGTAGGCCACCGGGACTAGGCAGCCGAAGTGCAGCCCGAACTCGACGAACATGACGAAGCGCGTGTTGCCGGCGCCGAACAGCGCCTGGGTCAGCGTGATGCCGGTCAGGATGAAGGGCAAAAGCGCACCGCAAATGCGCAACAGTGGAGTGCCGACCACCACCACCGCTTCATGTTTGGTCAACAAATGCAGCACGACCTCGGGATAGATCGAGATCAGGCAGCCGATGCAGGCGGTGACGTAAAAGCCCAGCTTCACCGCTTCCCAGCCATAACGCTCGGCAAGCTCGGGCAGCTTGGCGCCCAGCGACTGTCCGACGAGCGTGGCCACCGCCGTGCCGTACGCAATTGACCCGGAGAAAACCGCGATCAGGAGAACGATCACGTTTTGCGTCGCCGCCGTGTACAGGCTCTCGCTGCCCGCCTGCGCGTCGAGCATGCCGACGATGCGATAAAACAGGGCAAAGCCCGACATCACGAATGCGGTCGCGATGCCCGACGGCAGCGACAGCTTGACCAGCTCCCACTGCTGGCGCAGCGACACGTTGCTCAAACGATAGTGACGATGAGTTCGTGTGTATTTCCGGCCCAGGCTCCAGAACGCCATCAGAAACAGGCCGATGTACGAGCTGATCATCGAGGCGATCGCCGAGCCCTCGACGCCGAGCGCGGGGCAGCCCCATTTGCCGAAGATCAGCGCCAGGTTGAGAAAGAAGTTCAGCACGTTCATCAGGATCGCCGCGACCATGTGAACGTGCGTCTTGCCCAGGCCATCGAACCAGCTCTTGTAGCTGAACGCCGCGACCATCGACGTCACGCCGAGGAGGCGCCAGCGCAGGTAGGGCACGCCGAGTCGCAGGACGTCGGGGTTGCTGTTGACCATGCGAAACAGGCGCCCCGCGGAGAACCAACCGATGATCGTGAACAGGAACGAAGAGATCAGCGCGACGATCAACGAATTGACCAGCACCTTGCCGGCCTGCTCGTGCCCCTGCTCGCCGGTGCGACGGGCAGTCAGAGCCTGCGTGCCGACGGAGATGGCGGACAAGAATCCGCCGATCGCCCAGAAAATATTGAGCGCCGGCCCGAGCGCGGCCTGCCCGGGGACCGAGTCGCTTGCCGGCAGCCGGCCGATCAGCGCCTGATCCACGACGTTGATCGCGGTCTGGCAGAGCATGGCCAGCACGACCGGCGCGGACAGGAGAACGATGCGCTTGCCGAGCTCAGGATCGACGCGGAATTTCATCAGGGGTGCAACGTTCTAGCCGAACGGGGTCGGCGTTTCAAGGACGGCGCGCGCGCCCAACATTACTGGAGCGCACCTGTCGTGTGGGTTGACACCTCGGCGGCTGCCGTCTAGGTTTCCGCGCATGTCACGTCCAAATGGCCTCTCCATCGTGTTGCGTACGACTCTCGTGGCCGCGGTCATCGCGTTGGCGGGCTGCCCCAAACCGACCTATCCCGACTGCGACAAAGACACGGACTGCCACGCCAAAGAATTTTGCGTGAACAAGAAGTGCGAGCAGTGCCGCGACGCCAAGGATTGCGCCCCCGGTCAAAGCTGCAATGCCGGCCGGTGCGACGATGCGGCGAAGTCCAGCTGCAACGACGACTCGCAGTGCCCCGCCGGTCAGTCGTGCATCTTCGGCGTCTGCCAGCCGTGCAAGAGCGATGGCGAGTGTGGCGAAGGCGGTAAGTGCCAGGCGGGTCGCTGTCAGCGCGCGACCGTCTCGGGCGGCAACCGACCGACCATCCCCGGCGAGTGCACGTTGTCCACCGTCTACTTCGACTTCAACGAAGCCGTGTTGAGCCGCGACGCCACCGCGGCGATCGACAAGAATGGCGACTGCATTCGTGCGACCGCCGACCGACGCGTCACGCTCACCGGCCGCACCGACCCGCGCGGCACCGAGGAGTACAACTTGGCGCTTGCCGATCACCGCGCTCAGGCCGTCAAAGATCGCCTGACCCGCACCGGCGTCCCAGCCGGCCGTCTGAAGACCGTCAGCCGCGGTGAGCTCGATGCCTCGGGGTCGGAGGACTCCGGTTGGTCCAAAGATCGGCGCTGCGACTTCGCATGGTAAGCGGGAGATTCGGAACGATGCGCGCGACTTCATTGTTTGTCCTGGTGCCGCTTTTTTCGACCGGCTGCTTCGCCTTCATGACCAAGCAGGAGGGTCAGGAGGTAAAAGAGCAGGTCGCGCAGGTGCGCGCGCAGTCGGACAAGAACGAGAAGCGCGCCGCCGACCTGTCCAAGCAGATGGATGACCAGCTGCAGCGGCTCAAGACGGTCGTCGACGAGGCGACCAAGGTCGTCACGCGCAACTCGGCCGACGTCGGGCTGGGCGTGCAAAAATTGCAGAACGACCTCGGGCAGCTCACCGGCCGGATCGACGACATGCAGCACGCGCAAGATGCGCTGACCAAGCAGTTCCAGGACTTCCGCGCCGGCGCCGACACCAAGATCGAGCAACTCACCAGCACGATGACTACGGCGAAGACGCCGCCCCTGCCGGAGACCGCCGACGCGATGTGGTCCGAAGCGGACAAGCGCTTCACGTCGGCGCAATGGGTCGATGCGCGCCGGCTGTACGACGCGTTCATCAATCGTTATGCGCAGGACGCGCGGGCGGCCAAAGCGCAGTTCAACATTGGCGAGACCTACATGGCCGAGAAGCGCTACTCCAACGCCATCGGCGCCTACACCAAGGTCGTCGACAACTTCCCGAAGTCGGACATCGTCCCCGACGCCATGTACAAAAACGGGCTGGCGTTTTACGCCCTCAAATACTGCAGCGACGCCAAGATCTATTTTCAGGAGCTGCTCAAGCGCTACCCGCGCACCGGCTGGAAAAAAGACGCCGGCGAGCAGCTGCGCAGCCTGACGCGCGACGGGAAGAACAAGGCGCTCTGCGCGTCGTGACCGCCGAGCCGCCCGAGCCGCTGAGCCGGGCGCTCCTCAACAACGATTTCGCCAAGGCGGCATTTCCCGTCGCTGCGCAGCGCACCAACCGGCCACTCGTGGCGGTGCTGGGCGTGCTTTCGTTCGTTGCGATGAGCCTGGCCGTGCTGCTGCCGATCGCGCTCTTGGTTGGGCTCTTGTGGCAGGGCTGGCATCACCGCAGCGTGGGACAGCTTCTGCTTGGCGCGCTGACGCTGCTGCTCTTGGCGGCGCTCTCCCGCGCCTTTAGGGCGAAGTGAACGCGGCGCCGATCGCGCGCGCAGCCGCGACCACATCCTGTGCGTTGTTGACTGCAGAGATGGCGGCAGCCGCTGATGCGCCGGCCTGCGCAATCTCTTTGGCGCGCGCGACGGAAATGCCGCCGATGGCCACGACCGGCACGCCGAGCTGGCAGACTGCGCGCAGCTCCTCCAGGGTCACCACACGGTCCGGTCGCGCTTTGCTGGTCGTCGCGTAGCACGGACCAAACCCGATGTAATCGGCACCCGCCGCTACTGCGCCCTCGGCCTGCGCCAACGTATGCGTCGAGATGCCGACGACAAAACCGGGGGGCATCAGACGACGAGCGGCAACCAGCGGTAGATCGTCCTGGCCAAGATGCGCTCCGTCGGCGCCGACGAGCAGCGCAACGTCTAGACGGTCGTTGACAATGAAAGGGACGCCGCCCTGCTGGGCCAACGGTAAGAGGGCTTCGGCCAGCGCGAAAAGCTCGGCGCCAGTGGCACTCTTGGCGCGCAGCTGCAGTGCACAAGCGCCACCGTCGAGCAAGCGCTGCGCCAGCTCGACGGCGCGTGCAGAATCGAGCGCGGACGGCACATCCACCATGCCGTACAGGCCGCGAAGCAGCACTACTTCTGCTTGGAGTCGGGCCCCAACCCTTTTTGGTTGAGCTGCTTTAGCACGCGCTGCGCCACCGACTTGCCCCACTCCTGGCCCGCGGCCATCGATTCCTGCGTGATGGCCGGCGTCGCGGCAATGAACTTCTTGCCGGCCGGCGTCTCGTAAAAGGCGATCAGCTTCTTGATGTCTTCGTCGCTGAAGTGGCGGTCGTAGATCGGCACCACCATGTCGACCAGCTCGCTCGGCCGGATCTGCTTCTGGAAGTCATCCCAAAATGTGCTCGGGACTTTGGGCAGGCTGGTGCGAAAGCTGGTGATCATCTGGGTCATAACCTGCACGCCCAGCTTGCCGGCTCCGGTGACGTCCAAGAGGCGGCGAATGTCCTTCTCTTTGGCGGGATCCATCGCCGACGAGTCAGCGAACGCGGGAGCAGCCACCAGCAGGAATGCAAGAGCGAGCAGTTTTTTCATGCGGCGAAGCTATCGCGCAAACCCGGGTGGATCAATCGTTTCTGCGGTGTGATCGACAATCGGACGGCGAAGCGTTGAGTCGCGCTCTTCGCACGATTAGGACATTACACTTAGCCCAGCCTGTCATGATGACTGGAGAGTGGGAGTGCACATTCGCAAACAACGACAGGTTGGCGTCCTTGTTGCTGCGCTGCTGGCACTTGCGGCATGCGGCAACAAGAGGCCCCCTCTGCCCCACGGCCCGAAACGAGCCCACCGGACCCCGCCGAAAGCGATCGCCGCACCGCCGGTGATCGAAATTGACGCCAATGGAACGCACGACGGCATTGCCAACGACAACAAGCTTGACTCTCTGTGCGTGAAGGCAAACCAAGCGCTGCGAGAGATCGAGTTGCGGGTGACCGAGGCGACGACGACGCTTCCCGCAACCGACGCCGCAACGGAGATTTCGCGCGCCAATAAGACAGTAGAATATTGCTTCCACAATATTGCCCTGCCTCGCAGCGCCGCCTCCGAACCCAAACATCTAAAGCTTTCGGTCCGCGCGCTCGACTGGGCCGGACGTATGACCGAATGGGACCACTTTGATGGCGACTGCGACGTGCCGCAAAGTGCGGTTGTGCAGGGCGACGCAGTCTCTATGCGTTCATCGACGTTGACGACAAGCATGAGCGTGGCGCCCGGGCGTGCGCTGGCGATCCAACAGGCCGTGCGACAGTAGTTTTCATTGGGGGACGGCCCACGCGGCCGGCAACCGACGTCCGATTGCAGACCATCCACAATGGCCGTTCAAAGTGCCAATGAGCTGCCCGTCGCTCACGAGAATCTCGGATGGGCTCGCAGACGCCCGCCATCGTGCGTGCAGCTTTCGATCGATCGATGGCGTGGTTTCTTATGGAAGTGTAAATATCAGGAGCATGACGATGAAAGGTATTCGCATTGTACTCATGTTACTAGCCACATTAGCGTTGGCAGCCTGCGAGGATATAGACTTCGGAGACTGCTCGAATACGCCTTGTCCGGTAACTCCTAGGTACTATGAGCGGTGCGTGGCGTCGTCGAAGCGGATCTACTACTATTATGGTTTTGGGAATTGCGGCTGCCAGACCAACTGCAGCTACTGTGAAAAGGATATCGCTGCCTATTGCGCCGGCCCTTCTGTCGACTTTAGTGCGGTGCCAATAGACTTCAGTAGCCCACCCGATTGAA
>JBBQIO010000279.1:0-5622 GCA_038325015.1 Polyangia bacterium | reverse complement strand
AAGCCGTTCGAAAAGATGCCGCTCGCGGCGCCGCAGCTCATCCCCACCTATCACGTCGAGCGCACGTCGCTGAACGCGCACGTCGCCGAGCTGGCCCGCGCCGCCGGAGCGCACTACGTCAGCGGCGCGGCGGTCGAGAGCGTGACCATCGGCGACGGCGACCACACGGTGCGCTACACGAAAGAGGGAGCCAGCCACATCGAGCGCTGTCGCTTCGTCCTCGACTGCAGCGGCCGCCGCAGCCTTCTCGGTAAGCAGCTCGGCATCACCCATTCGGTGCCGGCCGCCGAGCTCGACACGGCGTCGATCTGGAATCGCTTCGAGAACGTCAACGACGACCCCGAATTCTGGAGCACGTTCGAAGGCGTCGATCGCCGCCGCCACACCATCCATTTTACCGGCGACGGCTTTTGGATCTGGTGGATCCATATGAAGGGCGGCATGACGTCGGTCGGCGTGTCGTACGACAAGACGCGGCACCAGCCCAACATCAAGAGCGAGGACCACGGCTTTTGGGAGATGCTCAAGAAGCATCCGCCGGCCTATCGCGCGCTGGTCGGTGCGCGGCCGCTCGAGCCGTATCAGTACTACGCGCACCTCCCCTATCGCTCCGAGCACTGGATCAGCAAAAAGGGGTACGCGCTCGTCGGCGACGCGGCCTGGTTCGTCGACGCGCTCTATTCGATTGGTATCGAGACGGCGTGTCGACAGTTGGTTGCAGTGGTGCCGCAGATCGTCGATGCGTGCGGCAAAAAAGGCGCGTGCGCCGAGACCATCGAGCGTCTGAATCGCGAATTCGATTACACCCAGACGGCGGTCATCAAGCTTAACGCCTTCAAATACAAATACGGTTGGGGGCGGCCGCACGTGGTCATGCAGACGTCGCTCTACGAGCTCGGAGAAATTGCCGAGCTCTACCATCTGCAGAACGGGGCCGATTGGCGGCCCGAAGTCTTGCTCAAGCACTATCGCCTGCAGTGGTCGACGCCCGAGCGGCTCGCCGATCTGGAGCGGTTTCAAGCGTCAGCGCTGCAAGACGGCGACCGCGATCTGACAGAGCCCCAGCTGCTGAAAAAGGCGCTCCTGCCGGGCAAGCTCATCTATGCCGTGACCTGGCCGCTGTGGCGCCTGCCGCGCGCCACACCCAATTTTTTCAAGCTGACGCGGGTGTGGGGATTCTCCGAACGGCTAGCGCAACGAATGCGGCTGTGGCCCGATGGACTCTCAAGGATGGCCGGTCGTGACGCGCGCAAGCCGAAGCAGGCTATACCGACCATGTACAGCGAGCCGCAGAAGAGCACCGGCCCAAGAGCCCGATCGATCTGAATGTTGATACAGCTCAACTGAGCGCTGGGATTCGCATACGAATTCGCGCCCGCCGTCCGTGAATCTCGACGCACCCCTCGGCGACTGCGCGGATGACCGTAGGATAGAGCCGGTGCTCCTCTATCAACACGCGAGCGGCCAGCGCGGCTTCGTCGTCGTCAGCCAGGACCGGCACCGCGGCCTGCGCGATGATCGGGCCCGAGTCGGTGCCCTCGTCGACGAAGTGCACGGTGCAGCCGGAGAGCTGAACGCCATAAGCCAGCGCCTGACGGTGCGCGTGCAGGCCGGGAAACGACGGCAAAAGGGACGGATGAATGTTGAGCACGCGCTCGGGAAAGGCGCGCAAAAGACGCTCCGTCACCAGTCGCATGAAGCCGGCCAACACGACCAGCTCGACGCCGGCGCCGAGGAGCGCGTCGACCAGCGCGCCGTCGAAGGCGTCGCGCGAGGCGTGCTCACCATGCAGGATCACCTGGGTGGGCACGCCCGCGGCCTGCGCGCGCGCTAGCGCCTGGACGCCGGCGCGGTTGGAAACCACCAGCCGCACCGTCGCCGCGCCCAGCTGTCCGGCCTTTTGCGCGTCGAGGATCGCCTGCAGGTTGCTGCCCGAGCCGGAGACCAACACCCCGACCCCGACCGAGCGGGTGCTCACGCCACGAACTCAACGTACGACGGACCCGCACCTTCGATGACCTCACCGACGGTAAAAATCTGCTCGCCCGCGGCTGCGCATGCGGCGGCCACTTGCGCTGCGTCGCTCTTGGGCACGACGATCAGCATCCCCAGCCCGAGGTTGAACGTGCGCCGCATCTCGTCGCGCGGAACTCCCGCGCCGGCGATCTCCTGGAACAGCGCCGGCTCGGGCCAGCGGCCTTCGTGCAGGCGCATGGCCAATCCGTCGCGCAAGATTCGCGGCGGATTTTCGACCAGCCCGCCGCCGGTGATGTGGGCCGCGCCGCGCACATCGCCCGCCGCGCGCGCCCGCTTGAGCGCCTCGACGTAGATGCGCGTCGGCCGCAACAGGTCGGCGGAGACCTCCGCCAGCGGCTTGGCCAAGACGTCGATCAGCACCTTGCGCGCCAGCGAATAGCCATTGGAGTGCAGCCCGCTCGACGCCAGCCCGAGCACGACGTCGCCCGGCTCGATGCGCGCGCCGTTGCAAATCTTGCTGCGCTCGACGACGCCCACGGCAAAGCCCGCGAGATCGTATTCGCCGTCGGCGTACATGCCCGGCAGCTCGGCGGTTTCGCCGCCGATGAGCGCGCAGCCGGCTTGGACGCAGCCCGTCGCGATGCCGGCGATCACCGACTCGGCGACCGCGACGTCGAGCCGACCCGAGGCGAAATAGTCGAGAAAGAAAAGCGGCTCGGCACCGGCCACCGCGATGTCGTTGACGCACATGGCGACCAGATCGATGCCGATGGTCTCGTGACGACCGGTGGCGAATGCGACCTTGAGCTTGGTGCCCACGCCGTCGGTGCCGGCGACCAGGACCGGCTCGGTGTAGCCGGTCGGCATGGCGAACAGTCCGCCGAAGCCGCCCAGCCCGCCGATCACCTCTTTGCGAAGCGTGCGGCGGACGTGCGGCTTGATGCGCTCGACCAGTGCATCGCCAGCGTCGATGTCGACACCTGCGCGACGGTACGTCCACGGCAAGAGCGGTTCGGACACCGATGTTTTATAGACGAAAGAGTTACGACTGGGAAGCGTCGCCCGGAGATCGAGATCGCTTTGAGCGCTGCAGTCAGGGAAGCGCTGCTAGCCGCAGCGCCTCCTCGAAGTACTGCAAAACTTCGGGGCTCGACCCGACCAGATACACCGTTCCTGGCAGCGGCTGACGGTGCGCGCGCAGCTCGTCGACCATCGCTCGGGTCGCTTCGTCGACTGGCACGCCGTTTAGGCCGGTGCCCATCGCCGAGATTCCGACCGTCGCATGGTCCGAGCGCGCCGCGGCCAACAGTCCAGCCCGCGTTGCGCGACGGATGTTCTCCACCGTCACTTTCATGCCCAGCTCTTCGACGAGCGGGACATGGATGACGGCTTTGCAGAACAGCGTGCCCGGAGCGGTGACCAGCGCCGCGCCGACGGCCACGGGCGCGGATGCGCGTGCTTCCTCCTCGATCGACTCACCGCCCGCTTCCTTGACTGCTAACCCCAACCCCGTGGCCATGATGCAGGCGGAGTTCGTGGGGACGACGATTGCGTCGACCGGAAGTTGGGTGAGGTCGCCGAGCGCGACGTGAATCACCATGCGCACATATTCGCACGCCGTCCTCAGACGTCAAGAGATCATGCGCATGGGTAGGTCGATCTGCGTAAAAAACCGACGAGCTTGAAGGAGATGAAATAATTACGAGGGGTTACTGCAGGAAGGCAGGCGGCGTGTCGAGGCCGGGAGAGTTAAGCGCTAAAAATGCTCTCGAGCTCTTTTTCGACCTTCATTTCGGGCGTGTTCTTGGCGACCGAAAGCTCTTTAACAATCAGGTTCTTGGCCGTGTCGAGCATGCGCCGCTCGCCAAACGACAGGGTCTTGGAGCTCTTCAGGCGAGACAGGTCGCGAAAGACCTCGGCGACCTCGAACAGGCTGCCCGTCTTGATCTTTTCCATGAAGCCGCGATACCGGCGGTTCCAGGTCTGCTTGTCGACGTGCAGGTCTTTGTCCTTGAGGATGTCGTAGACTTCCCGAATCTCATCCTTTTGGACAATGCTCCGCAAACCGACCTGCTCCGCCTTGTCGACGGGGACCAGGATGCGCATGTCGCTGTCGAGAACGCGCAGGACATAGAAGCACTGAATCTTTCCGGAAATTTCTTTTTGATCGATACCGACGATCTCCGCGACGCCTTGAGCCGGATAGACCGCCTTGTCGCCAACATTGAACTCGAGCATCTCTTCTGTCCTCCGGTTGCGACCGGTTTCGTCCGGTCGAGCGGGGGAATAGCACTGTTCATGCCAGATGCAATGAGGGAGGATAGTTCCGCTGCAGATACAAAAACTTAGCACCGATTTCACTCGGCGGTGCAGAAATCTGTGGTGTGACAAAAGCGCACGCCAGCCGTGAATGCGCTGCGTCTAACTCGTTGCGTTCGTGTAATATCGGTTAGTTGCAGTGATAGTGGGGCATGATGCAACGCGGCTAGCACACAGGCTGGCTACTGCAGTAGCCAGTTTTAGTGTCACAAAGTGGCCGTAATCATAGGGGCGGCTTTTGGGGGCCGCCGGCGACGACTGTCCTCGTTCGACCGGGGTCTGCGCTCTCGGCCTAGGGTCTGTAGCGCCCCCGCCACGGTCTCTGCTCCCGCCAAGGTCGGTTCACGCAAACGCTGTCAGAGATTGTTCACACTCGCCTCGGACGCTCTGCCGCCGCAACTAAAAGATCAAGTTATTTCAATGGCCTAGCTAAATGACTGGTTGGGCCCGCCGATTGCTTAGAGCAGTGCGCAGGAGGACCGACATGGCCCGCAGTCAAATGTGGATGGCTTTAGCACTCTGCACCATTGGGCTCGGGGCATGCGCCAAGAGCAACAGCAGCCACATTCGCGTGGCGCCAGGCGGGCCGCCCAGCGCAGGGGGGACGACCGGTGGCGGAACGCCCAACGTCGTCAACCCACCCATCCTTTGCCAGACCGACACGAATTGCCCACCCAAAGAGACGTGCGCCAATGGCGTGTGCGCTGCGGCGTGCAGTCAGAGCAACCCCTGTGGTGCCGGCGCGACCTGTACCAACGGTCGCTGCTACGTCGACGGCGCCGACACCTGTGGCGCCGCAGGCCTGGCGGTCTGCTCCGCCGACACCGAATGCGGCAGCACCCGTCGCTGTATCGGCGGCCAGTGCCACGACAAATGCCAGGCGAACGGCGATTGCGCGCTCGGCCAAGTCTGCACGACCGGGCTGTGTGTTGACAATCCGGCGCCGGTCTCGCAGTGCGTATTCGACGTCGACTGCGGCACCGCGTTCCGGTGCATCAATGCCACCTGCCATCCGCTGTGCGCTGCCGACAGCCAGTGCGACGCCCACAGCTTTTGCAATCACGGCATCTGCCTGCCCAATTACCGCCCGTAAATAGACGATAACTACGTCGGCTCCGGTCCGTCTCCCCATCGCAGAATCGTATCTTTGGCGAAGCGCTCATCCTTGTGCGGAAAGTCGGCGTTGTAGTGCAATCCACGACTCTCTTTGCGGCGGCGCGCGCTCTCGATAATGAGGTGCGCGCACAGCGCGATGTTGCGCAGCTCCAGTAGGTTGCGCGTGATCTTAAAGTTCCAGTAGTAGTCGCGGATCTCGGCGCGGATGAG
>JBBQIO010000278.1:0-5626 GCA_038325015.1 Polyangia bacterium | reverse complement strand
GCGGGACCCGCGCGCGTCGAGCCGCACGTCGGCACGGAGAAACGCGCCATATACATTGCTCGAATTGCGCGGCACGGTCAGGAGCGGCGTGTTCTCGGCCGCCGCGGAGAACACATGCTCATGCAGGACCGACCACAGCACGCATTCAAACAGCGGTCGAAACGACAGCCAGCGGTTGACGCGCAGCTCACCGCCGATACGAACGGTGTCGGCGATCGGTAAGCGCAAATAGGCCCGCTCGCTCGACGGCGCCAACGAGCCGAACGCGACCGACAGATCGCCGGCCAATTTCAGCCGTGCGCCGCGCTGATAGGTCGCGGCCACGGCCCAGCCGGGTCGGATGTCCCAGCGCACGCCGACGATTGCGGAGAAGCCGTTGCCGGTGCCGCTGAAATAGGCGCGCCCCTCTTTGGGATTTCCTGCCGAGTCGACCAGCTCTTCGCTCTGATCGATGTTGCGCGCCCGCAAGGTGGCGAAGCTGCCGAGGACCAGCATGGGCGTAAAGCCGAGCGACAGGCCGGTCCGGCGATGGCGCACGGCCACTCCCAACGCGACGTCGGCCATCAACAGCTGCGAGCTGATCGACGACCAGCGCTGCGGTCCGTCGAGCGCGCCGGGATATTGCGTGGGCGCGCGCGCGTTCTTGTTCCAGTTGCCGGAGCCGCCTTCGTCGACGAACACGCCAAGCCCGAGTCCGATGTCGACGGGACCGACCCGCCTCCCCCAGCGCCCGGCGACACCGGGCACTGCGCCCACCGTTCCAATGGTGCCCCGTCCGCTGTTGGCGGCCTGTTCGGCAACCGGGACGTTGTTGGTCACCGGATCGCGGTTGTAGCTGGCTTGCCGGGAGATCAGTTGACCGTCGAGCGCGACATCCCATCCGGGAGCCGCCAACGCGGCCGGATTCCAATACAGCGCGAAGCCGCCGGTGAACACCGGATCGCCGCGCAGACCATCGAAATTGGCCAGTGACAACGGATTGGCGTGCGCGATGCTCGCACCGGTAAATACGACGAGAGCGGCCGTGATCTTATGTGTAGTGTGAATATTCACTACTTGAGCGCACGTTGAAAGCGATGATAAAACGGCATCGGGCTCGATTCGCTCTTGGGCTCATAGGGCCCGGTTAGAAACGGCAGGTACATCGTCCGTCGCAGGCTGGCCTCACCAGTGAGTTGCGCTTTTCCCACGCGATGCCAGGTGCGTCCGTCGTGAAACGTGAGATCGCCGGCATTGGCCTCCAGGATGACCTCGTTCGGATCGTCACGATTATCGAGGAAATGGAGCTTGCGGAACAGCATCATGAACAAACTTTGTTTGTGCGTGCCCGGCAAGATGCGGAGCGCGCCCTTATTGCGGTAAGAATCGTCGAGATAGAGCCCGACGTTGAGCATCGGTTGCGGCAATCGGCCATAGAACAGGTCACGCAGCGAATCGACGTGCCAGCCGAGGCGAGTGTAGCTCGACCCCGGTTGATTGATGAACTGGTTGACGACCACGCCGTCTTTTTCGTCGAGGCCAAGTCGAAATTGCTGGCCGCAGGCGATGCGCGCCGCCTCCCAGCGTTCGTCCTTGAGAAAGTCGCGCAGGCCGCGCGAAAACTGCGACGTGAAGGCAAATCGATTGACGTAGCGGCTGCCATCGGCGCGCTTGCCATATTTGATCGGGATGCCGTTGACCACTTCGCGTCCCTCGGCGATCCAGGCCGCCTGCACCGCGGTCAGCTCCTCGCGAATCATGTTGATCTCGGCGGGCGTCGCGAAGCCACCGAAGTGGATGTAGCCATAGGTGTCGAGGAAGTCGCGCTGCTCGGCGTCGAGCGGCCCTGTGAGCGTGAACTTGATGGCCGGTGGTCTTGGCGGGGTCAGCATGGGTCAACTCCTTAAGTGCGCTTCTGCGGTTGCGGTGATGGTGGCGATGGCTTGGCGGTGCGCCTGCTTGGCGCTGCGCACGCCGAACGCCGTGATGAGCGATTGATCGTCTTGAATGACGTAGCGAGACAGGAGATAGCCGACGGCGACGGCGGCCACGCGCGCCGCTTCGGGGGTGCAGCCGAGTAGCGCGGCCGCCAGCTGCGCAGCGCGGGCCAGCTCCGGCACGAAGTGTTCGCTCTCGGTCCGACCGGTCAGGCGGCCATGGTCGAGGATCTCGCGCACCAAAAGGCGAATGCCGTCGCGCTCGCCGCGCGCGATCGCGTACAGGTGCGCGATCAGCAGATCGAGGTCGGTGAGCGCCGCGCCGACCAGGAGCTCGTGCGCCCGCGCCCGCAGCCGCCGGTAGACCTCGTCGACGGCAGCGTCGTAGAGCCCTTGCTTGCTCGCGAAGTGATAACTCAGCGTTGCGATATTGACGCCGGCCGCGGACGCCAGCTCGCGCGTCGAGGCGCCGGCGAAACCGTGCTGCGCGAACTGCGCGATGGCCGTGTCCACCATGCGACGGCGCGTGTCTTCGGCATCGACATTGGCGAGGCGAGCCATGACGGCTAATTAATCAATCGATTGATTAATTGTCAAGCGGTTTCATCTGTACCCAGACCGCCCCGACGAACACAGGTCTATCCCGCTCGTTGCCGCGGGACGTGCAGCTCGGCCGCCGATGCGGGCAGCTCCAGATTCTCCTCTTTGAGCTTGCGCTCGACGAACGTAAACGCCTCTTTGAAGGTCGCCACCGTCGCCTGGGGTTGCGGCAGCGGTTGCAGCCAGCTCAGTGCTTTGAGCAGCCCACGCGCAATCGCGCTCGGGGCGACCGTGGCCGAAGCGACACAAAGCTCACGCATTGCGTCCTTGCGCTCGCCGTACCAGCGCGCCTGCCGGCGCAGGAGGTCGGGCCCGGGCGTGGACAGACGAGAAATATCCGAGATCGACACGTAACGCTGGCGCCGCTCGAGTAGCCGGTCGAACTCAGCCAAGGAGTCCGTCAGATCGGCCATCGTCAGGACGCCGTCGTAGTCGATCACCACCAGTGGCAAGTGGAAGCTATTGACTCGAATCATCGTCGTCCCCGTAACGTAGCTTAACACTCGCTGCGTCCGGTGCGAGCGTCGTCGTCGCTGCCCGCGGCCACGCTGTCGAGCCAATCCCAGAGCTGGCCCAACTCAACTGCTAACAGGAACGTCCCATTTGTCTCCGCATTCATGCGTTCCTGTTTAGTGCGAGGAGGGGGACTCGAACCCCCACGGTATTACCCGCTAGCACCTCAAGCTAGTGCGTCTACCAAGTTCCGCCATCCTCGCGATGGAGCGACGGACCTTATAGTCGTCGGGCGTCGACGATGTCAACAACTTGGCGTGGCGACCAGCCGACTTTTCAGCCCGCTTCAGATGAGCTGCAGTCGATGAGTTAAAGGCGATGAATGTGCAGCGTGTTGGCCGACAGCCCGACGCTGAACGGAAACGCGGTCGCGATCACGATCAACTCGCCCGTCTTGCACTGGCCGCGCTCGATCACGACGCGGCTGACCTGATCGATCATCTCGGCAAAGGCAACCGACCGCTCACACAGGAGCGGCTCGACGCCCCAGTACATCCCCAGCCCGCGATAGACCTCTTGCCGCGTGGTCAGCGCGATCAGCCGGCATTCAGGCCGATACATCGACACCAGGCGCGCGACGCCGCCCGACTCGGTGACGGCCACGATCGCGGCGGCCCCGAGCTGCCGGGCCGCGACCACCGCGCTCTTGGCGATGGCGTTGGCCGAAAAGGTGAAATCGAGCGATGCGCCGTCGAAGCGGGTCTTGAAACGCGCCGATCCCTCGATCTCCTCGATGATCCGGGCCATGGTTCGCACCGCCAAAAGCGGGTACTTGCCCGACGCTGTCTCGCCCGACAGCATGACCGCGTCCGATCCATCGAGAATGGCGTTGGCCACGTCGCTGGCCTCGGCGCGTGTCGGGCGTGGGTTGGTGATCATCGATTCGAGCATTTGCGTCGCCGTGATGACGATCTTGCCGCGCGCGTTGGTCGCTTCGATGGCGCGCTTTTGAATCAACGGTACCTTCTCCGCGCCCATCTCGACGCCGAGGTCGCCGCGGGCGACCATGATGCCGTCGGCGACGTCGATGATCTCTTCGAGCTGCTCGACGGCTTCAGGCTTTTCGATTTTGGCGATCACCGGCGTGCGCCGCAGCTCGCCGCCCGGGCCCGACGGCCGGGTGCACAGCCGCACCGCCTCGCGCACATCGTCCGGCGTGCGCACGAACGACAGGGCCACGAAATCGACATCCATCGCCAACCCGATCTCCAAGTCGGCGCGGTCCTTTTCGGTCAGCGCCGGCGCCGAGACCCGGACGCCGGGCATGTTAATTCCCTTGTTGTTCTTGAGCACGCCGCCGACCGCGACCCGCGTGTGCACATCGGGGCCCTCGACAGCGAGTACCTCGAGCGACAGCAAGCCGTCGTCGAGCAGCAGGATCTGCCCGGGCTGAACGTCCCTGGGCAAGCTGGCATACGTGGTCCCGACTTCGGCGTCGTTGCCCAGGACGTCACGCGTGGTAATGACGAAATCCTGGCCCGGTTCGAGTGTGATCTGGCCCCCTTGGAAGCGTCCGACGCGAATCTTCGGCCCCTGGAGGTCCTGTAGAATGGTCACAGAACGGCCGCGCGCGGCGGCTTGCGCGCGCACCTCCAAGATGGTGGCGCGGTGCTCGTCAGCCTCGCCGTGGGAGAAGTTGATGCGCGCGACATTCATGCCTTCGTCGATCAGATGTCCGATGAATGCCGGCTCCCGGGAAGCGGGTCCCAGCGTGCAGACGATTTTGGCTCGCCGCAAATGACACTCCGTTTTTGGTTGAACCCTGAGGCGGGTCGGCAGTATAGGGTCAGGCGTCGAACCCGGCGGCCTTTTTTTGCAGGCTGGCCAGCACGGGCGCGATCAAGCGGGTGACTACATGACCAACCGTCGACGCGCCAGATTCTTTCCGTCGCTCATGCCCTTTGCCTTGGGCGTGCTGACGCTCGGCTGCGGCGTGCAGCACCCGCAGCCCGACCTATCCGGCCAGGACATCCACCTGACGGTGATTCACACCGCGGACCTGCACTCGCGCCTCTTTCCCTATTACTTCGCGCCCGGCCAGATCGACAAGAATCTCGGCCTCGTGCCCAAGCCAGGGCAGACCAAGGCCGTCGTCGGTGGCATCGCGCGCGTTGGCACCGTCATCAAATGCATCCGCGGAGTCTATTCGGGCGCTATCTGCCAGGGCATTACGGCGCTCGGACCCAATGGCGAACAGCCGATCGCCGGACCGCCGGCGGCGCGCACCATCCACGTCGATTCTGGCGACATCTGGGAGGGGGCACCGGTCTTCAACCAGTTCAACGGCGAAGTCGAAATGCGCGCGATGTCCAACCTCGGCCTGACCGCGATGGCCATGGGCAATCACGAATTCGACAAGGGGTCGGTCAACTTCGAAGAGCAGTACCAGAAGTTCGGTGGCTTTCCGGTGCTCGCGGCGAACTATCAGTTCGACGATCCGAGCAACCCGTCCAATGTCAAGCTCGCGGACATTGTCCATAGCTACACGATTGCCGAGGTCGGCGGTATCAAGATTGGCATCATCGGATTGGGCAACTTGTCGTCGATTCAGGGCATTATTCAAGGTGGCAACAGCCTCGGCGTCCGCCCGATCGCAG
>JBBQIO010000277.1:0-5635 GCA_038325015.1 Polyangia bacterium | reverse complement strand
GCTCCGGCGAGCGCGGCTGTCGGGCTGTCAGCGCGTCTATTTGGCGACCGACGCGGCCAGCGATTTCTTCTCGGAGAAGTTCGAGTTCCGCGCGGTCGGCAAGGAGCTGGTCGACGTGGCGGTGCTCGGTTCGAGCCTGTTTCGCCTCACCGGTCCGCAGACCACGACGATGGTGCTCGACCTGTAATGTCGGCGACGTCCCAGGACGTGGACGAGGCAATCGCGTTCGTTCGCCAGGTGGCGCAAAGCGGGGCTCAGGTGTTGGCGCCGGGTGCGTTTAAGGCCCACGCGTTCGACGCCAAGAGCGCGGCCATCGACCTGGTGACCGACTTCGATCGCCGCGCCGAAAAGGCCGTCATCGATACCATTGCCGCCCGCTTTCCGAGCGATGTGATCTTGGCCGAGGAGGGCGGTCTGCGCGCGGGTCGGACCGGCCGACGCTGGATTGTCGATCCGCTCGACGGAACGACCAACTTCGCCCATGGCCTGCCCTTTTTTTGCGTGTCGGTGGCGCTCGAAGAGGCAGGCGTCGTGACCGTCGGAGCGATCGAAGCGCCGGCACTCGGCTGGAGCTTTTGGGGCGCGCGCGGTCGTGGTGCGTGGCTCGAACGCGCCGGCAGTCCTCCGACGAAGCTGACCGTCAGCCCAACCGCACAGCTCGGGCGCGCGCTCCTGGGGACGGGCTTTCCGTACGACAACGCGACCTCGCCCGCGAACAACTTCGCCGAGTTCGTCGCGCTCTATCCGCAGACCCAGGGCGTGCGGCGGGTGGGCGCAGCAGCGCTCGATCTGTGCATGGTCGCGGCCGGCTGGCTCGACGGCTACTGGGAGATGAAGCTCAAACCGTGGGATTCGGCGGCCGGCGCGCTGTTCGTCGCCGAGGCCGGCGGGCAGGTGACCAACTGGTCGGGCGGTGCGCTCGACCTCGACGACGGCTTCTGCCTGGCCTCCAACGGCCGGGTACACGAGCAGCTGGTCGCCGCGATAGCCGCCGCCCGCTGAGCAAAAAACTTCACTGGTGCTAGCCTTCGGATATGCCGAAGAGCAAGCGGACGACGATTCTGTGCGTGGGGCTGTGTCTGGCGGGCGGCCTTGGGTTGTGCAGCACGGCTCCTTCGGCCCAACCGGGGGGGCACGTGGTGGTCGTACCCATCATGGGCGACATCGACCTCGGCCTGGCGCCCTACGTCGAGCGCGTGCTGGCCTCGGTCACGGCGGACGACCTGGTGGTCCTCGACATCAACACCTTCGGCGGTCGCATCGACGCGGCGGTGCGCATTCGTGATGCACTGCTGGCGACGCACGCCAAGACCGTGGCGTTCATCGATCCGCGTGCGATTTCGGCCGGTGCGCTGATCTCCCTGGCCACCGACACCATCGTCATGGCCGAGGGCGGAACCATCGGTGCGGCAACGCCCGTCGAGCTCAAGGGCGGCCCCGGCGCCGAGAAGATGACGCAAGTCGACGCCAAGATCGTCTCCTACTTTCGCAAAGAGATGCGCGCCACCGCCGAAGCCAAGGGGCGCCGCGGCGACATCGCCGAGGCCATGGTCGATCCGTCGGTGGTGATTGCCGGCCTCGACGGCGACAAAACGACGCTGACGCTGACCTCGACCGAGGCGCTGAAGTACGACATCGCTGCGTTTTTGGCACCGAACCTGGATGCGGTCGTCCATCGCCTGGCCGTCGGCACGCCGGCGCGGGTGTACTCGAACATGAACTGGGCCGAGCGGGTCGCCGGCGCGCTGTCCGACAGCGCGGTCTCGTCCATTCTCATGACCCTCGGAATTCTCGGCATTCTCATCGAGCTGTGGGCGCCGGGTCACGCCGTCGCCGGTGTGCTCGGCGGGCTGTGCTTGACGGCGTTCTTCTTCGGTCACTACGTAGTCCACCTGGCTGGGCTCGAAGAGATCCTGCTGTTCTTCGTCGGTGTGGGGATGATGGTCTTCGAGCTGCTGTTTTTCCCCGGCCACGGAATCATCGTCATCGGCGGCGCGGCCGTGGTCATGGTCTCGCTGGTCATGGCCATGGTCGACACCGGCGTAGCGATGCCGGTCGGGGTCGCATGGGCGCTCGGCTGGGTGCCGCATGCGCTCACCACGGTGTTCGGCTCGCTCATCATGTCGGTGGTCGTGATGATCGGCGTGTCGCGCTTTTTGCCGTCGACGCGCTTCGGAAAAAAGCTGGTGCTCCATGACGCGGTCAAGGGCAGCGGACAGAGCGATGATCTCGCGGCGCTGATCGGCATGCAGGGAACGACGCAGACCGCGCTGCGCCCCGCCGGCAAAGCCGATTTCGGCGGTCGCCGCCTCGACGTCACGTCCGATGGCGGATTCGTCGATGCGGGCCAGCCGGTCACGATCACGCTGGTCGACGGACCGCGCATCGTCGTCCGCCGCGCCTGACATCGCCGCCGAACTTCACAAAAACGCGCGCGTGATACGCTCGCGCGCGAGCTCACCTTTAGGAGAATCAAATGGATTTCGGACAGGGTTTGGTCGTTGTGGGCGGCATCGCCGGATTCATCTTCCTGATGGTCGTGCTTTCGATCGTTCCGGTGGGCCTGTGGGTCAACGCCAAGTCGGCGGGCGCCGGTATCACCATGATGCAGCTGGTCGCCATGCGCCTGCGCAAGGTGCCGCCGGTTTTGATCGTCAATTCCCGGGTCAGCGCGCTCAAGGCCGGTCTGAACGTCACGACCAACCAGCTCGAAGCACACTATCTCGCCAAGGGGCACGTCGACCTGGTCATCAGCGCGCTTATCTCGGCTGACAAGGCGGGAATCAAGCTCGACTTCAATCGCGCCGCCGCGATCGACCTGGCCGGCCGTCACGTGCTCGAAGCAGTGCAGATGAGCGTCAATCCGCGCGTCATCACGACGCCGAAGATTCCCGGCGTGGCCAAGGACGGCATTCAGCTCCTGGCGGTCGCGCGAATCACGGTGCGCACCAACCTCGATCGCATCGTCGGCGGCGCGGGCGAAGAGACCATCTTGGCGCGCGTTGGCGAGGGCGTGGTCTCGACCATCGGTGCGGCGCACGACTACAAGCTGGTCATGGAGAACCCCGATTCGATCTCCAAGACCGTGCTCAATAAGGCACTCGACGCCGGCACCGCGGTCGAGAGTCTGTCGATCGACATCGCGGCCGTCGAGGTCGGCGCCAACATCGGCGCCAAGCTGCAGGCCGAGCAGGCCGAAGCCAACAAGCTGGTCGCGCAGGCCCAGGCCGAAAGCCGACGCAGCCTCGGCGTCGCCGAGGAGCAGGAGATGAAGGCGCGCGTGCAGGCGATGCGCGCCAAGCTGGTCGAGGCCGAGGCCGGTGTACCGATGGCGATTGCCGAGGCGCTCCGCTCCGGCAAGCTCGGCGTGATGGACTACTATCAGCTGAAGAATTTGCAGGCCGACACCGAAATGCGCTCATCGATCTCGGGCTCGGGCGCCGGCACAAGCAAGAAGCCAGGCAGCTCGGACGATGCCTAGCGACGCGGCCCCAGAGGACTTCGACCTCGACGATCGCGCCGGGCTGGAGCTAGCCAGGCGGATCGCCCGCATCGTCGGTGAGCCGGCGCTGTTTCGCCATCGGTTCGTGCTGTCCATGGTGCTGCAACCGCCGGCCTCTGCTCGCTGGCGCCGCAGCCGATGAGGCGCTGGCGCGGTCTGATCGTCGTCGTTCTGATCCTGGGCGCCCTGGTCTGGCGCTTCGGCGCCCGCGATATTCCGGTCGAGGCGCTCGCCGACTTGGCGCCGCCACCGTCGAAATTCGTCGATCTCGCGGGCCTGCATGTCCACTACCGCGACGAAGGCAGCGGCCCGGCGGTGCTGCTCCTGCATGGCACGGGTGATTCGCTGCACACGTGGGAGCCGTGGGTGGCGGGTCTGCGCGATCGCTATCGCGTGGTGACGCTCGACCTGCCCGGCTTCGGGCTCACGGGCCCGCGTGCGGACCAGGACTACAGCATTTCAGCGTATGTCGATTTTCTCTCTTTATTTGCAGATCGCATTAAGCTTGAAAAATTCGCACTGGGTGGAAACTCGTTCGGCGGCGAGCTGGCCTGGACCTTCGCCGCGCGACACCCGGAAAGGCTGACCGCGCTCCTGTTGCTCGATGCCGCGGGCTATCCGATCCCGAATCCGGCGCTGGTGTTTCGTCTAGCGCGGCAGCCCGCCCTCTCATGGCTTCTGGCGCAACTCGATCCGGCGATGATGGTGAAAAAGACGCTGCACGACGCGTTCGGCGACCCGTCCAAGGTCACGCCCGAGATGGTCGACCGCTACCGCCGCCTGGCGCTGCGCGCCGGCAATCGCGACGCCTTTGTCGCGCGGGTCAAAAGTGCGTGGCATCTGCACGACGACGAGGTCACAAAGGTGACGACGCCGACGCTGATCTTGTGGGGCAGCGTCGATCGCCTGATCCCGGTAGCCAACGCCGACCTGTTCATGCGCGACATCCCCGGCGCGCGCAAGATCGTTTACGACGGCGTGGGTCACGCGCCGCAGGCCGAAATTCCTGCGCGCTCTTTGGCCGATGCCGCAGCTTTTCTCGACGCGAGATTGCTGGTGCCGTCGCCGTCGCCGTCGCCGATGCTGCTCAGGTAAACGTCACCCACATCGGCGCGTGGTCCGAGGGCTGCTTGCCTTTGCGCTCGTTGCGGTCGACACCTGCGCCAGTACAGCGCGCGGCGAACGATGCGGTCGCGAACACGTGGTCGATGCGCAGGCCGCGATTTTTCGGAAAGCCCAGCATCTGATAGTCCCACCACGTGTAGATTCCAGCTGCACTGTTGTGCTGCCGAAACACATCGCTCAAACCCCACCGCCGCAGCGGCTCGAACGCCGCGCGAATCTCCGGATGGTAGAGCACGCCATCCTTCCAATCGTCGGGCGCGTGCACGTCGCGGTCGTCGAACGCGACGTTAAAGTCACCGCACAGCGCCAGCGGCTGCGCCGGATCGCAGTGGGCATCGAGATAGCGCGACAAACGCTCGATCCAAGCCAGCTTGTAGTGCCACTTATCCGACCCGACGGTCTGTCCGTTGGGAAAGTAGGCCGACAGCACGCGCACGCCGTCGATGGTGGCCGCGACCAGCCGCGCCTGCGGATCGTCGACGCCGTCCTCGAGGCCGACGCGCACATCGCCGAGCGCCGCGCGCGATAAGATGGCCACCCCGTTGTAGGTCTTTTGCCAGGCGGCGGCCACCTCGTAGCCGAGCGCGCGTACCTCGTCGGCGGGGAAGTCGGCCTGTTGGGCCTTGAGCTCCTGGACGCACAGGATGTCGGGCGTATTCGCGGTCAGCCAGGCGAGCAGCCGATCTTTGCGGGCGCGCACCGAGTTGACGTTCCAGGTGACCAGCTTCATGGAGCCTCGTCGGAAGTGAAGACGGGAAATGAACCGAAAATGAAGCGGGGTTCTCGTCGGAGAGAACGATAAGCCGGGTTCTGTTCCGCTCAAGAGCGGTGGCGGTCATTCATCTAGGCCGCGTGTTACCACGCGACTCGCAGCGACCAACCCGAAGATCACGAGGCGGACCGCCTCGGCGTCCGGCGCCAAATGCTCGCCGTGCGCATCCTCTGTTCGGCCTTGCTCCGGATGGGGTTTGCCATGCGACCTTCGTTACCGAAAGTCCGGTGCGCTCT
>JBBQIO010000276.1:0-5653 GCA_038325015.1 Polyangia bacterium | reverse complement strand
CTCACCGATGGGCAGCCGAATTTCGGCGTCGGTGCGCTCTTCGGGCATGAGCTCCGACAGCGGCGGCTCATCGCCACCGACGAGCGGCATCCCCAATCGCGTCGACTTGAGCCCGCGCTGCGGCGGAGGTGGCCGCGGCGTCGCACTGCGCGGGCGAGCCGGAGGCGCCGCGGGCTTAGGCGCGGCGTCGCTCATCGGCGCTCCGTTGCCGGAGCGTGCGCTGCGCGCAATCTTGCCGTTGGACCAGAGCAGTAGAGTTGAACACCCTTCGCAGCGGACGACCGCTTGCGATGGTCCGCCGGCGATCGAATCCGGCAGCGCCCGCTGGCAGGTTGGACAGACGACTGCGCTCATGAGGCGTCCTTGACCGGCGCATCGCCCTCGGCGCCGGTCGACAGCTTTTGAATCAGCCCATCGAGGCCGGCGATCGCCTCGTCCTCGTTTTTCCACGACTGGTCGACGACCCTTGTCGGCTGCTCGCTCCCGACATCGAAGAGCGTCAGCGCGACCTTGACCGAATGGTCGCGGCGTCGCGTCCCGCCGACGAGCTGTGCGACCAAGATCCGGTCCGCGTTGAGCGACTTTCCGACCGCCGCAAAGCAGCTGTTGCTGGCGTCCACGCACTCGATGGAAAGCTGCACCACCTCGAGGGTCACCTTGGACACGACGACATCGTCGACGCCGGTCAGCTTAACCGCCGCCAGCTGCTCGTTGACGGCCCGTGCCAGCTTGGCAAACGGATCGCTTTCGATGGTCATGACCGTCAGCTTGACGCGCGGGGGCGGCGGCGTCCCCTTTGTTTCATGGTGTATGCGCGGCGCTGGCGCTGGCGCGTGTGCGCATCCAGCCAGCAGCAGAAAAAGCGCAACCGCGCCGCCCATGCGCGTATGCATACTCAGAGCGAACCTCATCCGCTTCTCACGTCGAGCCGTGGCGCCCGCGCAAATAGCATACCACGCCTCACCTTTATGTGCGCCCTCGGCCGGCGGCCATCCGCGAGCCGGCGGCCATCAGCGAGCCGGCGGCCATCAGCGAGGGCGAGGCGGATCGAGCTGCAGCGTCAGCGCATAGGGCACGTCGATGCCGACCAGATTGTTGCGCGGGCCATCGGTGTGGCCGACGCGCTCCCGCCGCTCGACGACGATGAACGGCGCCGGCTGCCCGGCCGGCCAGGTGATTCCGCTCATGTGCTCGGGCTCCCCGGGACCGCCGCTGTCGAACACCTTGGAGCCGGCGGGCAATGCGCCGAGCGGCGTACCAGCCGAAGCCGCGGTCGGGGGCACGGCGATGATGCGCGTGTCGACTCCGTCGATGCCAGACAGCTGCGCCGAGAGCACGCCGCCGCCCAGCCCGCCCGGGCGGAAGTAGTCAACGTCGGCCGCGCGACCCAAATAGCCCCGCATCGGCCGGCCGATCGCAATCGGCAGCGCCTGATCCGGACGATCGTCAGGCTCGCTTTCGTAGTCCGGCACGAGCGGCTTCCAATTCGGCGTGAGCGTGTACCAATTGACCAGGTCTTCGTCGGCCGGCTGTCCGCGCACCCACACCTCGCGCACGGCGATGTAGTAGGTGCCCGTGGTCAATCGAATATTGGGCACCACCTCGCCTGAGCCGCGCCCCCCGACGTCGGTGTCGCCCACGCGCTGCCCGTCGGAGCCGAAGATCTCCAGCTTGAGGTCCATGCTGGGAATGCCGGTGAGTTCGACGCGCAACACGCTTCCGCCGTCGACATGGAAGGTAAAAAAGTCACGATCCGACTCCTCGATCGACAGGCGTGCGCCGATGTGGCCGCGGATCACCTGATCGGTGGCCACACCGTTGGCTTGTGCGGCGGTGTCGTTGGGCTCCTCCTCGACCTCCCGCACGATCGCGGTCGCCGGTTGGAGGGCCAGCGTGATGCCGCCGGCCAGTGCCAAAAGCACGAGCCCAAAGGCCGCCCAGCCCAGCCAGCGCCGACGGGTAAGGCTGCGCGCGTAGGCGTCGATGTCCTCGCGGCGCAGCTCCCCGGCCCCGACCGTCGGCGCTACCGAGTCGACCTGGTCGGACGAAAGGTCGCTGGCGCGCCGCACATCCGATCGCCCGCTGTCGGCCACGCCCGAGTCCGTTGCACTGGGCGCGATGGACATCAGCGCACGTTTGAATTCGTCGGCGGTGGCGAAGCGCTGCTCACGATCCCGCGCCAGCGCCCGCAACACCAGCGCGTCGACCGCCGGGGCGATCTGCAAATTCACGGCGCGACGCGACGGCGGGAGCGGCTTCTCGGTCAGATGTTGGGTCAACACCGCGACTGGCGTCGGCCCGGAAAACGGCGGCTGACCGGTCAACAGTCGATACATCACAGCGCCGAGCGAATACAAATCCGAGCGCCCGTCGAGATCCTCGCCGCGGATCTGCTCCGGGCTCATGTAGTAGGGCGTGCCGAGCAGCGACCCGCGCGCCGTCACCTGGCTCTGCTCCTCGACGTCGCGCAGCTTGGCGAGTCCGAAGTCGAGCACCTTGACAAGGTCGCCGCCGTCGCGGGTGCGGCCGACGATCAGATTTTCCGGCTTGAGATCGCGGTGGATGATGCCGAGCTCGTGCGCCTCGGAGAGCGCGTCGCAGACCTGCGCCAAGATCGTGCGCGCGCGGGCGAACGGCATCGGCCCATCGCGTCGGACGATCGACCCGAGATCCTCGCCGCGAATCAGCTCCATCACCAAATACATCACGCCGGCGGTCTCGCCGAAGTCGAATACCTGCACCGTGTTCGGGCTCGACAGCCGGGACACGGCCTCGGCCTCCCGACGGAAGCGCTGGCCAATCTCGGGATCGCGCGTCAACGCCGGATGCAGCACCTTCATCGCGGCTTGCTTGCCCATCGCCAGATGCTCGACCTGGTACACCGCGCCCATCCCACCCTGTCCGAGCTTCTGCGCGACGCGGTAGCGCCCGTCGATGACGCGGCCGACGAACGGATCCTCGCCGTCCGGCCGGGGTAGCACACGGCGCATGTCGCTGCCGCAGCGTCCGCAAAAACGGCTCGCCCCGGCGTCGTCATACTCGGTGTGGCAGCTCGGACACGCGATCATGGGCAAGCTCACGGGTGCTTGGCGCGTTCAACCGCGGTCAGGATTTTCGGCGAGACCAGCGCGGGATCGAATTTGGCGTCGGGGCGACGGGCGAGCATCTCGCGAAACGCGTCGACTGCGAGCTCGTCCATGCCGAGCGCGACGTAGGCGAAGGCCTTGAGTCGGAACAGTTCGGCAAGCTGCTGCTCCGACGGGTCTTCCTCGGTCAAGAGCTTGTCGAGCGCGGCCGGAACCGCGGTGTAGCGCCCCTCTTTGAAGTCGTCCTCGGCGTGCTGTAGCTCGGCCCCGACGCGTGCCGCCAGCTCGGCCTCGCGCTTTTGCGCCGGCGATTCGCCGGCCGTCGCCGGCGTCGCCACCGGCGGAGCCGTCGCTAAACGCACCGCGCGAATGCGCAGCCGCGCGACCGGCATCGTGACGCGCTCGCCCGGGCTCAGTGCCGGCCCATGAAAATTGTAGTCGGCCAGCTGCTTGCCGCGGCTCGCGTCGCCGAGAAAAGTCTTGGCCAGCTGGGTCCACGAATCTCCGACCGCTGCGCGGTGCGAAACGTTGTACGGAACCAGCAGCGTCTGCCCTTCGCGAAGCTTGCCACCGATAACGCCATTCCACGTAGCGAGAAACGGCGCGCGGCGCTTGTCGTCCAAAAAGCGCGTCGCCAGCGCCTCGATCGTGTCGCCCTTTTTGACGCGATAGCGCAGCGCCGACGGCAGCTTGATCCGCTGCCCGGCGCGCAGCTTGGGATCGTGCAGCCCATTGACCTCGCTCAAGAGCGCCGCGGCCTGGCGATTGCCATAGTAGTCGGCGGCGACGCTCTCGATGGTGTCGTTGGCGACGGCGGTGTAGGGCACTGGCTTGAGCGCGCCCTGTGCCCAACCGCCGACGAGCAATCCGGCGCTGATGAGGAGTGTGCGCAACGCGGGGGCGGTCATTATTTCCGGGTCAGCGCAACGCGCAGCGTCGCCGTCGTGCCGCGCTTGATGGTCACGCGCCGCTGCAGCGTCTCGTAGTACGGATTGCGTAACTCGACGCGGTGCTCGCCCTCGACGAGCGACAGCGCCCGCGCCGTGGGCGTGGTGTCGAGCTGCTTGCCGTCGACCCAGATCTCGGCCCACGGATCGACCATGACGCGCAGCCCGCCGAACGCCGCCGGATCGGGCAGCGTCGCACGTATGGGCAGCCCTGCCGGCGGCCGCGCAGCGACGCCAATCTGCGAGGTATGAAGAAAGGCCAAGAGCAGCCCCATGGCCGCCAGCACGCCGCCTTGCACGGTGGTCAGCCGCCGCACCTCGTGTCCCTGCAGTGGCCCCGGCAGCGACGGTTGACGATAGCCGCCGGCCACCGCGGGATGAAGCTGCGCGTCGGCCTCCTCGACGGTGATCACCTTGAGGTCGCGCAAAAACAGCACGAGCTGTGCGTGATAGTTGATATCGACGCGCCGCGAGATGAACCGCTCGAGCGCCAGCACCACGTCTTGCGTCGAGCGCCAGCGATCCTCTTTGCGCTTCTGCAGACAGCGGGCAATGATCCGTTCGAGCTCGCGCGGCACCTCGGAGTTGAAGCGCCGCGGCGGCGGGAACTTCTCGAGCCGGATCTTGTGCATCACACTCTTGTGCTCGTCCTCGATGAACGGCTTTTTGCCGCACACCATCTGGTAGAGCACGACGCCGAGCGAGAACAGGTCGCTGCGAAAATCGAGCTTGTCGCCGAGGATCTGCTCGGGGCTCATGTACGACGGCGTCCCGAGGCCCGTCCCGGTCTCGGTCAGGTCATCGAACGCCTGATCGCGCGCGATGCCGAAATCCATCAGCTTCACGCCGCCCGACTTAGCGATCATGATGTTGGCCGGCTTGATGTCGCGGTGAATGATGCCGCGGTAGTGCGCGTAGTCGAGTGCGCGCGCCACCTGCATCGCGATGATGGCGGCGACTTCCGACGGCAGCTTCGGGCATTTTTCGAGCAGGTCGTAGAGGTCGATTCCCTCGACGAACTCCATGATGATGAAGAGCGATCCGAGCTGCTTATGGAAGTCGTAAACGTGAATGATGTTTTCGTGTTGCAGCGACGAGACGGACAGTGCCTCGCGCTCGAAGCGGATGGCGAACTGCGAGTCCTGCGCGACCGACGATTTGAGCGCCTTGATCGCGACCGTGCGGTTCAGGCTCTCTTGCACGGCGCGGTAGATAACGGCCATGCCGCCCGAGCCGATCTCTTCGACGATTCGGCAGTTTGCGATGCGATCAATCATCAGCTTTGCGACTGGAGAGTATGGAGGGCGAAAAAGAGACGGTCAACGTTGGCTCGCCCCAGGTTCTCACTGCCTGCTGCTTGGCTTCCGTAGGTATTCGAAATCATGGCAAATAAATAAACATTCCAAAATCGAGTTTTCGAGGTTGACGCTGCCGCGGAGTGGATGTAGAAGTCCGTCCTCGCCAACGCCAACCCTCAACGCCGCGCCGCCCAGCCTGAAGATGCTCAAAAGAGCTGGGAAGCGCTGCGACCGAGGAAAAGAGTTTAGAAAAACTCTTGACGAAAGCGAGGCGGCAGAGTAAAACCTGCCCCCCTGGTTGAAGCCGGAGGTCGCGGCGACA
>JBBQIO010000275.1:0-5668 GCA_038325015.1 Polyangia bacterium | reverse complement strand
GAGGAGAAGGCCACGCGGGAGGGCGCAGCGACGCTCGCCGCGGCGATTCGTGACCAGCACCCCAAAGGGCTGGTGTGGCACTACCTGCCGCTGCCCGAGGAGCACCACGGAACTATTTTTCCCGTCGCTGCGCTCAAGGCTTTTCGCACACTGTTCGCCGTCCGTACCAAGCCCTAGCAATCTAATCCCATAGCTCACTCGAGTTGCGCCGCTACGGACCAACCTGACGGATTCTGGCGCATTGAGGGGGGGCGTCCGTGCCTAATGGCGCGCTCTGCGGTCGCCGCACTGCCGGTACGGCTCGGTCGGGACTCAACTCAACTGAGCTATGGCTCAACTGAGCCATAGGATTACGATTCTGATCGATTCAGATCGATCTGGTCGATCTGGTCGATCAGGTCGATCAGATCGATCCGAGCCTAATGCTTGAGACGTGACGTCAAAATCGTCCCGATCTGCGACAGGGCGTTGGTGAAGTCGGGCTCGGCCGCAAGATTGTTGCCGCAGATGGAGGTGATCTGGTGCAGCGGCGCCGCATGGATGACCGCATTGAGGCGCACCGACGGATCGCCGAAGAACGCCGGATCGACGCTGTTCTGACACGAATGCTGTAGCCGCACCTCGCACGACGGTGGAGCAAGAGTGGCGCACGGCACGAAGGCCGGATTTGGCGCGTGACCCGCGCCCGTCATCTGCGTTGCCAGGATGACCTGAACCGGCGTCTCGGGGCCGTCGATGCCGACCAAGATGACATCGAGCGGACTGTCCTTGATGCCGCCGTTGACGCGCGGCTGCGTGAAATAATCGATGTAGCGCGACAGGTCGTACTCTTTGCCGATCATGTTGGTCGGCGTATTGGGCGCCCCTTGGCACTCGGTCAACGGTCCCGACGAAGCGTACGGCGTAAGCATCAGCGGCTTGCCGCACGCAACCCCGTATTCGGTCTGTCGATAGGTGGTGTAGGCCCCATACAGTGCCGACTTGGTCGAATCGAAGAGGTCGGTCGTGGGCGGCGCCGAGCCGTCGTCTTCGTTGGTCAAAAAGACCACCGCCAAGATTGCGTCGTCGCGCAGAAAGCCGGCGTTCTCCACGTTATTGTGCAGTGCAGCATAAACCGACTCCAGCTGATGCTCGAAGCCGCATCCGACCGCGCCCACATTCGCCATGCAGGAGAAGGTGGCGTTGACGTCTTGACCGGCCGGCAGGTTCGAGCTCGCCACGCCGCCGCCCGGAGCGACCACGTATTGAATGAAATTGACGCCGACCGGCCGCGCGCAGGTCGCCGGTGCCGCGCTTCCGAGCGGCTGTAGCAGACCCTTTTGTCCGCCGGGTGACGCCTGGCAACCGCCCGGACCAGGTTGGGTGGTTGTGCCCGCGCCGTAGTCCGAGGTCACAACGCCGATGTGCAGGTCGGCGTAGATGCCCGATGCCGCGAGATCGGTGAACACCTGGAAGAAGCTTGCGAAGCGCGCCTGCAGCTGCGTTTGCATCGCCGTCATCGACGACGAGTTGTCGATGAGAAACAGCACATCGACCTTGTTGGTCACCAATCCGGGTGGCGTGGAGAGGTCCACTCCGCCGAGGTCGAAGCTGAACGGCAACATATCGAACGATCCGGGACCGGCACTGAGGGTCAGCGAGACCTCGGCCTTGCCGGCCTTGACCGCTGCGATGGTGGTGCCGTGCGCGATGACGTTGCTCAGGCTATCGAACCCGTACGCGGTCACGTCGAGGACGCCCGAGCCGTGCGCGAGCTTGACGGTCGACGAAGCCGGAAAGGTGATCGCCACCCCGCCCGTGGCGTCGATCGTCGACGTCGTCGACTGGCCCCCGAGATCGAGAGCAAGCACGACCTTGGTGATGCCGACGATTCCAGGGTCGGCCGAGACGGTCACGTGGGCGAACGTTGCGACTGTTGTGCAGCCAGAGTACACAGCTAAAAAGGCCAGGGGCAAAAGTTTGTTCATGAGCTCCCCGCTTCCGTTGGTCATTTACAGACGCCGATGATGACATCGATTGGCGGCCAAGCGTGCGGTCGCAGTCAGCAGCGAGGGGATTGACGAAGTCGGGCGCCAGGGGTACGAGTGCGCACTCGGAGGCCATAGCCATGCATGCCAGATCGTTGATCGGTGTTGCGCTGCTCGTCGCGAGCTGCAGCGGGAGCAAGAGCGCCGGCTCGCCGGATGCCGGGGGGACGCCGATGGGCTCGGCGCCCAAGTCGCTCAACGGCACCTGGGACGTCACGTGGACCTCGCAGGGCGGGTCATCTGCGGCGACGGTAACCATCGCCGATGGATCGATCATCGTCGTCAGTGGGATGAGCACCGTCACATTCGCCGCCAAGAGCGCGGTCAATTTGATGTGGGGGGGCCGCACGTTCACCGGGACGCACTCGGCGACCGGAAGCGTCGGTTTCATGCCTATCGATCCGCTCGGCGACTGGTCGCTCTCCGATCGATTGGGTGGATTCACCGCGTCGGTCACCTCCTCGACGCTCACTGCGACCTGCACCGGCGGCTGCAGCAATGACGTCACGGGCAGTCTCCAGGGCCATTTCAGCGGCACGAAGCTGGCGCCGGCCGCAGCGTCATCGAGCTGGGGTGATCTCGCGGGCACGTGGCACATCGCCGACAGCGGCGGCTACGCCTGCGACGTCACGCTGATCAACGCGACGTTCCAGGCCACATGCGGCCAACCCAGCGGCGATCCCTTCACCGTCACCGCGTCGGCCAGCGGCGATCTGGTGAGCGGCACCGCGAGCCGGAGCAATTCGTACGAGCTCTCAGCGCACCGCCGCTGAGCCGTCTCACGCTTTTCATCGCGCTCCTCGCGGCTTGCACACCGCGCGGGCCAGTCGCGTGGCGGGTCGATGTGGCCGTGGCGGCCACCAGCACGGCAAATCTCGCACTCGCTTCTGTGCCCACGCTCGCGCTTGTCGCGCTCCGTGAGCTGCTCGTGCGCGCCGACGAGCATGCCCGCATGCTGGCCAACCCGCTGTTCACTGATCTCGACGACGACGATGCGATCGCCGAGCTCGACGCGACATTGCGGCGCGCGCTGCCGATGCTCACGGCCGCCAGTGCGCTCGCGGGTCCGACGGGGCGGGCGACCGATGGCCTGCTCGTGCGCGTCGGTGCGAGCTGCGACGAGGCGCCGCGTGGCAGCCCGTGTGTCGCGCTTTGGTCGACGAACCAGGAGGCGGCCCGCCTGCGCTTCGCCGCGTGGGCCTATTCGTACGCGCTGGTGCTGCACGTCGACGATGAGCGCCACCGGGCGCTGGTCGAGACGCTGCGCACGCGGGCGCTTGGACGCCTGGGTCGCATTGCGCTGGTCCTCGACGCGAGCGGCGATCGCGGCGAGCGTGCGATCCACGAGCTCGCCAACCAGCTCGGCGCCGACCTGGCGCGCGCCCGACGTGCGCCAGGCGATGTGTTGACGACGCTCGCCGCGAACTCGGGCGACGTCGGCGAAGTCCGCCGGCGCGTCGGCCTTACCGCGGACGAGATGGTCGTCGTACCGAGGCTGGGTGCGCTCGCCGAGCTGCCGGCCTTCGAACAAGAGGTGCTCGACGCCGCGCAGCCCTACAACGCGAGCGTGCGCCACCACGCGACGCCGTAGCGCCCGGAATTGCGCCATGTACGAGATTTTTGCGCTTCCGGTATGCTGGCCCGCGCGTGATGAACAGGACGACATTGCCGGAGGTCACCGTCGTGGGCGGCGGTCTGGCCGGCTGCGAAGCGGCGTGGCAGCTTGCCGAGCGCGGCGTGCGGGTCTCGCTCATCGAGCAGAAGCCGGGGCGAATTTCGCCGGCCCACACGACGCCCCTTTTGGCCGAATTGGTGTGCTCGAACTCGCTGCGCTCGAACGACATCGGCACCGGGCCGGGGCTGCTCAAGTCCGAGCTGCGGCGTGCCGGCTCGATTGTCGTGCGCGCGGCGGATGCGACGCGGGTTCCGGCCGGCGAAGCGCTCGCTGTCGATCGCCATTGCTTTTCGCGCGAGCTGACGCTGGCCATGGCGCTGCATCCCAACATTCGCCTCGAACGGCGCGCGCTCGACCAGCTGCCGGCCGGGCCGTGCATCGTCGCCGGTGGCCCGCTGGTCGGCGGTGGCGTCGCCCGTGAGCTGTCGCAGCTGTGCGGTGGGCGCTTCTATTTTTACGACGCGGTGGCGCCGATCGTCGACGCCGACAGCATCGATTGGAACCACGCTTTTTGGGGCTCGCGCTACGGCAAAGGCACCGCCAGCAGTGACGGACCCGCGGCCGACTACGTGAACTGTCCTCTGACCCGCGATGAATATCGCCAGTTCGTCGACGAGATCAAACGCGGCCGCAAGATCACGCCGCATCGCTTCGAGGAGCCGCGCTACTTCGAGGGTTGCCTTCCGGTCGAGGTGATGGCCGAGCGCGGCGACGACACGCTGGCCTACGGTCCGATGAAGCCGGTTGGCCTCGACACCGACGCCTACGCGGTGCTGCAGCTGCGCTCGGAAAATCGCTGGCGAAGCGCGTTCAACCTGGTCGGCTTTCAGACCCGGCTGGCCTATCCCGAGCAGAAGCGAATCTTCGGCCTGGTGCCGGCGCTCAAGAACGCCGAGTACCTGCGCTACGGATCGATTCATCGCAATTCGTACGTCGAGTCCTGGCGCCTGCTCGACGACGATCTGTCGCTGCGCGCGCGCCCGGAGCTGTTTTTGGCAGGCCAGATCACCGGCGTCGAGGGGTACATCGAGTCGACCGCGATCGGCCTTCTGGCGGCGCTATTTGTCCACGGTCGGCTGCGCGGGCACAAGGTGGCGCCGCCGCCCGAGACGACCGCGTTCGGCGGCCTCTACCAGCACCTGCGTCGACCTCGTCACAAGGGGGAGGCGTTCGCGCCCAGCAACATCAATTTCGGTCTCCTGCCGCCGCTCGACACGCGCGCCAAAAAGCGCGACCGTCGCACGCTCCACGCCGCCCGGGCCGAGCAGGCCTTCGGCGGCTGGCTAGCCCAATGGGCCGCGTCAGCTGCGCGATCCGGGGAAACAGTAATTTGCTGAAATAGGTGTAGAATGCGCCCCGTGGCGCTTCCTCCGGCCTCGCTACCGCCTTCATCGTCGCGGCCCAGCCTGACGATCGGCTCGCTATTGAACGGCACCTACCGCTTGGAACGGTTGATTGCCGAGGGCGGCATGGGCCTGGTGTACGAGGCCGCCCACGTGCGGCTGCCGCGTCGGTTCGCGGTCAAGGTGCTCGGCAAGCCGGGCGATCCCCGCGTCGGCGCAACGGCTCTGGCGCGTTTCCGGCGGGAGGCCGAGATCGCGTCGTCGCTGGCCAACCCGCACATCGTCGAAGTCTTCGACTATCAGATCGCACAGAATGGAGCGCCCTATCTGGTCATGGAGCTGCTCGACGGTGAGGACCTGGCGGACCGTATTCGTCGCCACGGACGGCTGCCGCTGCCGGCCGCGCTGCGACTGATCGGCGAAGTCGCGCAGGCTCTCGACGTCGCGCACGCCGCCGGTGTTGTGCATCGCGATCTCAAGCCGGCCAACATCTTTTTGTGCCGTCGCGGTCAGCGCGACGACTGGGTCAAGGTGCTTGATTTTGGCGTCTCCAAAGTGGTCGACGCTGCGACGCTGACCCACGAAAAAGCGATGGTTGGGACGCCGCTTTACATGTCGCCGGA
>JBBQIO010000274.1:0-5669 GCA_038325015.1 Polyangia bacterium | reverse complement strand
TGTCGGAGCGCGTCCGTGAGATCGGCATCCGCAAAGCGCTCGGCGCCAGACCGCGCGACCTCGGCGCGCAGTTTTTGTGTGCGGCGATCGTCTTGTCCGGATCAGGAGGACTCATGGGTGTGGCCGGTGGCGTGCTCACGTCGATTGGCGCCTCGATCGCGATCAAGCACTTCAAGCCGTCGTGGGTGGGTGTCGTCGACCATCGCGCAACCATGATCGCGTTCTCGGTTTCGGTCGGGATCGGCGTGGTGTTCGGCTTCTTTCCCGCGCGGCGCGCCAGCAAGCTGGACGCGATTTTAGCGATCCGCCGATGAGGATCGGCGACTACGCACGCTCGGTCCGGCACACGTTTTCGAGCAATCGCGGGCGGTCGGCGCTGACGCTGCTCGGCATCATGATCGGGTCGGGCTCGATCGTTCTTTTGGCCGGTCTCATGAGTGGCGGGCAGGAGGCGCTGCTGTCGACCGAGCAGGCCGCGTCGGAAGCCGACATCGTGCGCATCAGCCCCGACGAAGCGCCCGCCAAGATGCGCGACAAGACCAGGCGCGAAATGACGATGCTCGATCAGTCGCTCCTCAGCGACTCGCGTCTGCTCGGCCACACGCCGACGGTGGCGCTCGATTTCCGACCGGGCGAGGTGCACTACCTGGGGCGCAAAACGCAGGTCTCGCTCAACGGTTTGACCCCCGACACGGTCAATCTCTATCGGCTCAAGGTACAGATCGGTCGCTTCATCAACGACGACGATATCCTGCAGCGCCGTCGGGTGTGCGTCTTGGGCCACGCCGTCTGGGAGACGGTGCTGGAAAAAACGACGGACATCGACCACGTGGAGATCGACGTCGAGGGTCACCTGTGGCGTGTGGTCGGCGTCATTCAGGACAAGCCGCCGCTCGGCGGCGACTTCGGCAACTGGAGCTGGAACCATCGCGTCCTGGTGCCCAACACCACGTTCGACTCGCTCTACGCCGTCGGTCATCAAACCGGGACGATCTTCGTGCGCGCCGGTGCCAGCGACACGCTCGGCAAGGATATTGACTCGCAGATGGGCGTGATCAAAGGAGTCGTCGGCAACACCCTGCTGCGTCGCCACTTGGGCGTCAAAAATTTCCGCGTCGACGGCGGCGAGGGCGACGTCACCAATCGCGACGTCATTCTCGGCGTCATCAAGGTGCTGCTCTTGGGCACTGGCCTTTTGTCACTGTTCGTCGGCGGCATCAACATCATGAACATCATGCTGGTGACGGTGACCGAGCGGACGCGCGAGATCGGCGTGCGTCGGGCGATCGGCGCGACGCCGACGCAGGTCATGCTGCAGTTTCTTTTGGAGGCGGCGTTCATCGCGCTCACCGGGGGATTGATCGGCGTCGGGGGTGGTGCGCTCGCGTCGTGGGCGGCGGCATGGGGTCTATCACACGCGTTCGGGTCGTGGCCGCTGCACATCGAGCCGTGGTCGGTCTTCTTGGGGCTCGCGCTGTCGGCAATCACCGGGGTGATCTTCGGCTGGTTTCCGGCGTGGCGCGCGGCCCGGCTCGACCCGGTCGAAGCGCTGCGTTACGAATAACCGGAGGACGTGTGCACAACTGGGGGACGTTCCCGTCCCCCCTCGTCCGCGTTTCTCGCGAATCGGATCGGAAACTGCGCGCGCGTCGCGTGGGACCTACTCGTCGATTAGCTCGGTATTCCAGTAGCTGGCGTCGGCTAGACCGAGGAACGGAATCCATTCGCGGTGTGCGATCTTGCCGCCTGGCGCGCGGAAGCCTGGTGTCCACTTGGGGCGCGTCGGCTGCTTGAGGAGCTTCATCCCGACCTCGTATGGCAGCTTGGAGCCCTTCTTCAGATTGCACGGGACGCAGCAGCACACGACGTTCTCCCAGGTCGTACGCCCGCCGCGCGCGCGCGCGATCACGTGGTCGAGGTTGAGCGCGGTGCGCGGCAGCTGCCGGCGACAGTACTGACATGTATTGTCGTCGCGCGCGTAGATGTTGAGGCGTGAGAAGCGCACGCGCGTCGTCGGCAATCGATCGTAGAGCTGCAGCACGATGACCCGCGGGATACGGATCGCCCGCCCGATCGTGTGCACCGCGTCGTGCCCGTAGGCCACGCGTAGATCCGCCCAGCTGTCGAAGTCAAACGTCGAAAAATCGGGAGCGATGACCCGCGCCGCGCCCATATAGAGCAGCGTGAAGGCACGCTTCACCGACGTGACATGGACCGGTTGGTAGTGTCGGTTCAGGACCAGTACGCTCGAATCGATCACGCTCGAATCTCCTGGGCGACCGCGACGACCGTCGCCGCAACTTCCATGAGTTGGCTCTCCTGACCGTCTTCGTCGTCGACGGTCCGCAGATCGAGTAGGACGCGCCCCGCAGCGACGCGCGCCACGACCGGCACAAGCGGCGCACGAACCCAGCGCAACGCGGCGGTGAGCGACTCGCATCCAGACGCCGCTGTGAGCGCGACTGCCCACGACCAGGGCTCGGCCAACGGCAACGTCCCACCGCCGACTGCCGAGCGCACGCGCGTCACCGACGGGCGCAGCCACGATGCACTCGCGTCGATCTGGGCACACAGTCGAACGGCGCGCTGCTTGAGTGAATCTTCACTGCGCGACAGCATGCGCAGGACGGGGACCTCTCGCTCCGCCACCTGGTCGCGGTACAGATCGAGCGTGCCTTCGAGCGCCGCGATGCACAGCTTGTCCGGGCGCAGCGCCCGCATCAGCGGATGCGAGCGACACGTGGCGATGGCGAGCTCCGTACCGACGAGAATGCCAGCTTGGGGTCCGCCGAGTAGCTTGTCGCCCGAAAACGCCACCAAGTCGACGCCCGCGGCCACCACCTGGCCGACTGTCGGCTCCGACGGCGCACCGTCGAGCCAGCGCGCGACATCGACCAGCGCGCCCGATCCGAGATCCACCAGGGTGCGCAGATTGCGGCTGCGCGCCAGCTTGGCCAGCTCGCCCACGCTGACATCGGCGACGAAGCCGAGCTGCGCGAAATTTGACGGATGCACCTTCATCAAGACCGCGACCTCGGGATCGATCGCTTGTGCGTAGTCGGCCAGATGCGTGCGGTTGGTGCACCCGACCTCGACCAGCCGGCAACCCGACGCGCGCATGACGTCGGGCACGCGAAACGAGCCGCCGATCTCGACCAGCTCGCCGCGCGACACGACCACGCCACGCCCGCTGGCCAGGGCCGCCAACGCGAGCAGCACCGCGCCGGCGCCGTTGTTGACCACCAGCGCGGATTCGGCGCCGGTGAGCTGCGCGAGCAGCGTGCCGACATGATCGTGGCGCGATCCGCGCGCGCCATCGTCGATGCGATATTCGAGGTTGCAATAGCCGGCGGCGACCTCCGCCATCCGCGCCAGCGCCGCCTTGGCCAAAGGAGCACGGCCGAGATTGGTGTGCAGCACCACTCCAGTCGCGTTGAGCACGCGCCCGAGCGAGGGGTGCAGCAGCGCCTCGGCGTGAAGAGCGAGCCGCACCGGGTCGATACCGTCGTGGTGATCGGTCGGAGCGGGCTGGTCACCAATCGCGTCGCGCAAAGCCGCCACTTCGTCGCGCACGGCCTGCACCACGGCCCATCGGGGCAGCCGTTCGAGCAGCGCAACCACCGCCGGACGCGACAGGATCTCGTCCACTTTCGGCAAGCGACTCAGCCGGAGGTGCCGCTCGTTCGGCAAACTCATACGATTTCAGTATAGCGTCGTCTGCGCACGGTGCGAATAAGTGCGCCGGCCGGTGCCGTGCGGTACAGCACCGCTATACTTCAGCGGAAGGAGACTCGTGGGCGTCCATCTGCAATCGCTGTCCGCGCTCTTGGCCGCCGCCGTCACCTTGGCGATCGGCTCGTCGGTGTTGCTGCGCGATCGCCATCAGCAGTCCTATCGCCGCTTCGCCGCGTTCTCGTTCACCGTCTTTGCCTGGCAGGTGACCAGCTTCTTCGCCATCGCCATCGGCAGTGAGCTGACCTTCGTGCTCTCGATCTTGGCGGCGCTGTTCGTCCCCATTGCCTCGGTGCGCTTCTTTCGGCCCTTTTTGGCCGATCCACGCGTGCGTCCGCCGGGGTCGCGCGTCACGCCGCGCTGGATGGCGGGCATCGCCGGCGCCTTTTTTGTCTTCATCGTCTACGGCGTTCTGTTTCGCCACGGCTCGCCGCTGCGCTCGCTGCCCTTCAAGCTGCTGGTGTTCGCTTTCGTCTTCGTTGGCCTGTCGGTGTCGATGGGCTCGGTCTACCAAAAATATCGCCACACCCTAGCGCGCGTCGAAAAGACGCGCCTGGTCTACCTACTCGTCGGCGGCGTAGTCGCGATCACGCTGTCGGCCGCCGATTTTCTGCCGCGCGTCGGCGTGCCGTTTCCTGCGCTCGGCAACGTGCTCGGCGTCATCTACCTCTACTTCATCTCGCAGACGCTGTTCCGCTCGCGCCTTCTCGATCTCAACGAGCTCCTCGGCAAGATGGTCGTGCAGACCGCGATGGTGCTGCTCCTGGCCATGATCTTCGGCGCCATGGTGGCGTGGGTGCCGTCCGAAGAGCCGGGCGTCGTGCTGTTCAACACCTTGGTCGCGTCGTTCGTGGTGCTGATTCTGTTCGAGCCGTTGCGCCAGGTGATCGAGGGCGCGATTCAGAAGTGGCTGTTCCGTGAAATGTACGAACTGCGCGCGCGCATCGAGACCTTGCGCGCGGTCTTGGCCAACGTCATCGACATCCGCGACGCGGTGCGGGTGCTGATCGAGAAGCTCGACGAGTCGCGCCGCGTGACCCACGCCGCGGTCTATTTGATCGACGCCGAGGGCGGCTACGATTTGCAGGGGCACCTAGGCGAGCGGCCCGTCGAGCGCATCGACGCGGCGACGCGCCGCACCTTCTTCGAGCGTCTGTCGTCGACGCGCAGCCCAGTGGCGATCGAGCAGCTGGAGCGCGAATACGCCAGCAAAAGCGCGCTGGCCAGCGGCGAGGCCGAGACCGAAAGCATCGACGCGATCGCGCGCACGCTCGACGAGATGAACGCGGCGCTGTGCATTCCTATTTTGGCCGACGACCAGGTGCTCGGTCTGTTGGCGCTCAAGGACGAGCGGTTGCGCGAGGCCTACGCCACCGATGAAGTGGATCTGTTTCGCTCGGTCGCGGCGCAGATGGCGATCACGATTCAGAACTCCAAGGTGTACGAGCGCATGAAGGAGCGCGACCGCCTGGCCGCGCTGGGCGAGATGGCGGCCGGTCTGGCCCACGAGATTCGCAATCCGCTAGGCGCGATCAAGGGTGCAGCGCAGCTGCTCTTGCCGGCGAGCGGCGAGGGTGAGAGCAAGCCCGATGGCAAGGGCGAGCACGAATTTCTCACCATCATCGTCGAGGAGGTCAATCGCCTCAATCGCGTCGTCTCGCAGTTTCTCGACTATGCGCGGCCCTATCGCGGTGAGCCGCAGCTGCTCGACGTCAACGAGGTGGTGCGCAAGACCGCCCACCTGATCGTTCCTGCGCCGTTACCGGGGGGCGGCACCGGATCGCCGGTCGAGGTCGTGCTGTCGCTGGGGGACGATTTGCCTCGCGTACGAGCCGACGCCGAGCAGCTACGGCAGGTGTTTTTGAATCTGGCGATTAACGCGGTGCAGGCCATGGCCGCGATGGCCACGCCCGGCAAGCTGACCATCACCACGACCG
>JBBQIO010000273.1:0-5670 GCA_038325015.1 Polyangia bacterium | reverse complement strand
CGCCCGATTTCGGCGATTTTGCTGTCGATCTGGATCGCCGTTGCCGTCGGCGCCGCACTCGGCGCGATCATTCCCATCGCCGGATGCAATCAAGACTCGGGCTACTTCCGTACCTCGGTCATTTACTATCCCACCGCCGAGGAGAACTACTGGGCCGGCGTCAAAGAGCTCAAGGCCAAGCACTACATCTCCGCCGAACAGCTGTTTCGTCACGTGCGCACCACCTTCGGCTTCTCCAAGTGGGCCACACTGTCCGAGCTTGGCCTCGCCGATTTGTACCTGGCGCACGACAAGTACATCGAGTCGGTCGACGCCTACCGGCAGTTCATGAAGGCGCACCCTTCGAACGAGCGCGTCGTCGACGGCTACTGCGCATTCAAAATCGCGCAATGCTCGGTGGACCAGATTCCCACCGATTGGTTCATCTCGCCGCCGTCCTATGAAAAGGACCAGGGCCCGGTCAACGATGCGATTCGCGAGCTGGGCACGTTCGGCGAGGAGTACCCGCTGAGCCCGTACGTGCCCAAGGCGCGCGAAATGATGAGCGACTGTCTCCAGCACCTGGCGGATCACGACCTCTACGTCGCCGGCTTTTACCTCGATCGACACCGACCCAGGGCCGCGATCCTGCGGCTCGAGCACGTGGTCAAGCACTACCCGGGCGCGCGACGTGAGCCCGAGACACTGCTGCTCCTCGGCAAGGTCTATCTCGAGATGCAAAAACCGGCCGAGGCGAGGGCCACGTTTCAGAAGTTGGCCGACGAGCACCCCGACGATTATCGAGCGCGCAAAGCCTCGCTCTACATTCAGTACATCGATCAGCGATACCCGGCAGCGGCGGCGGCGAAGATCGGCGAGGGCCGGGGAACCTGACCTGGCAAAAGTCGTAAAAGCGCGAAAAAGGAATAAAATGGACGAAGGCCTTCGCCAGAAAATGCACCAAGCGCGCGAGTTCTACGAGGCCGACCAGCTGGCCGAAGCCGAGCCTCTGTTGCAGGACATCGTTCGCGAGAACAGCGGCTTTGCCGACATGCACAACATGCTCGGCGTGGTCCTGCATCAGACCGGGCGGCTGGCGCGTGCCGCCGAGCTCTTTCAATCGGCGCTGGCCACAAATCCCAACTACACCGAAGCGGCGCTCAATCTAGCGGTGACCTTCAACGAGATGGGTCGCTACGTGGAGGCGCGCGAGGTGTACGCCAAAGCGATGGACGTGTCCCGCACGGCTCCGCGCCAGCTCGATCCATTTGCCAAGGGCAAGGTCGGCAACATGCATGGCCGACTGGCCGACGCCTATCGCGGGCTCGGTCTGTACGAAGAGGCGGCGCGCGAATATAGCCGGGCGCTCGACCTGTGCCCGAGCTTCGTCGACCTGCGCACCCGGCTCGCCGGAACGCTGCGCGAACTCGGGCGGCGCGACCAGGCGCTGGTCGAGTACCGGCGCGTCAAAGAGGAACAGCCGAGCTATTTGCAGGCGCGCATCCACCTCGGCGTCACTTTGTACTCGCTCGGTCGGCTCGATGAGGCGCGCGCCGAGTGGGAGTCGGTGCTGGCCGAGGCGCCCGACAATCGCTCGTGCGCCATGTATCTGCAGTTCTTGAAGAGCTGACGGGTTCGATTTCAGTGAAGCGCACTCCCGTGGGCCCGGTGTAATTTCCACGGGCAACCGAGCGCCGCCGCCTCGCGTCAAATCCTCCGCAGCCTCATGCCGTCGCCCCCGCCGTCGCGTTTGACAGCGGCCATTGTGCGTCTACACTCCCGGCGGCTACGGGTACCCGATTTTTACACCTGCTCGCGAAAGGCGTTTTCAACCGTCATGCATATCACCGAACGATTCCTATCTTTTACGCTGATGGGCGCGGAGTGGGTTCTGTGGCTGCTCATCATTTTGTCGATGATCAGCGTGGCCATCATGATCGAGCGCGGATGGTTCTTTCTCTTCCACCGCTACGATTTCGCGGGGCGCGGGCAGGACCTGGCGCGGGCGCTGCGCAAAAACGATCTGGCTGCGGCGCGCGCCAAGGTCAAGGACAGCGACCTGTCCGAAGATCGCGTGGTCGCCGCCGGGCTGGCCGAGGCCGAGCGCGGGCCCGATGCCGTCGCCGAGGCGATGCTCTCGCAAAAAGCGCAAGAGAAGCTGCGCCTCGAACGCAACCTGGCGATCCTCGGCACGCTCGGCAACAACACGCCGTTCATCGGTCTATTCGGCACCGTGCTCGGCATCATCAAGGCGTCGCATGACTTGACGGCGTCGCAGGCAGGCGGCGGCGCGGCTGCGACCGCGGTGATGTCCGGCGTGTTCGAGGCGCTCGTCGCCACGGCCGTCGGCCTCTTGGTCGCCATCCCGGCGGTCATCGGCTACAACTTTTTTCAGCGCCGCGTGCGCGCCACGGTCGCCAACATCGACTCCTTGGCCCACCTGGTCCTGGCGCAGCTGCGCGGCGTCGACAGCGCCGGCGGCAAAGATGCCAAGAAGCTGTCCGAGGTGAAGTAATGGCCGGCAACGTCGGCGGCTACGAGGACGACGACAGCGGCGGAGGTATGATCTCGGACATCAACGTGACGCCGCTGGTCGACATCACGCTGGTGCTCTTGATCGTATTTCTCATTACCGTGCCGTCGATCGTCAACAACCCGTCGATCAAGGTTGAGCTGCCCAAGGCGGCGACCGGCGACGACACGCTCAAGTCGACGCTGGCCCTGACGCTGACGCGCGACGCGACCAGCGGCTATTCGCTGTACGCCAACGGCGAAAAAACCGATGAAGCGCGGGTGCGGACGCAGATCCCGCTGCTTTTGGCCAAGAACAAGGATCTGCAGGCGATCATCGCGGCCGACAAAGGCATCGCGTATGGCGACGTCGTGCATGTTGTAGACCTGGTCAAGTCGCTGGGCGTTCACAAGTTCGCGCTCAACACCGACGCCACTCAGTAACGACAGGATTCTTGGACAACGCTGAAATCGGCCTATTTTGCGACGCGCAGATCTACTCGCCTTCGTAGTTGCTCTAGCGGCGCATGCGAGCATCGCGTACGGCCTCTTGCACGTGCGTGCGCGTCCGACGCCTAAAAATACGACCGTAGAGTTCGACGTCCGCCGGATTCCGCCGCCACCGCCGCCGGTGACCGTTCCGGCGCCGCTGCCCGAGCCGGTGCGCAAGGTGATCGAGCACGTCAAGGTGGTGCCGCCTCCGGTGCAGGCGCCGCCGCCCAACGCCACCCCGCCCAAAGAGCCACCCAAAGAGCCGCCCCGTCCGGTCTTCGGCGTCACCATGGACTCGACCACCGACGGAGATTCTTCGTTCGCGGTGCCGGTCGGAAACACCACGATGATCGACCCGTCCAAGTCGCACAAGGGCGGGAGCATCACGCCGCTGCCGGCCGCGCCGCCGCCGCCGGCCAAGCCGGAGTACAAGGCGATCAGCGACCTGTACGTCAAGAAGGCGCCGGAGATCGACACCGAGGCATGCGGCCGGTCGATCAGCTATCCCGAAGAGGCGGCGCAGCTGGAAATCGAAGGCGACGTCAAGCTGGCCATCGAGCTCGACGACAAGGGCAAGGTGCATGACATCAAGGTGCTGGCTGGGCTTGGGCATGGGCTCGACCAGGTCGCGTTGTCGGCGATGCGCCATCGTTCAGAGTGCCGCTTCACGCCGGCCATCGCCACCGACGGCAAGCCCGCCGATTACGCGCTGACCTACACATTTCACTTTGAGATCCCGCGCTAATGCGTGTGCTCGGGCTGTCGGGCAGTCTGCAGGCGCGCTCGCGAAACCTCGATCTCTTGCATGCGGCGCAGCGGCTCGCTCCACCCGAGATGGACATCGTTCTGTTCGACGGAGTGCGCGATCTGCCACCCTTCAATCCCGATCTCGAAGACGCGGCGCCGTCGGCCGTGCTCAGCTGGCGTGGCGCGCTCTCGGCCAGCGACGCGCTGTTGGTGGCGTCGCCCGAATATGGCCACAGCCTGCCGGGCGCGCTGAAAAATGCCATCGATTGGGTGATTGGCTCGGGCGAGCTGGAGCGTAAGATCGTCGCCATCACGGCGTCGGTGCCGGGCGCGACGCGAGGGCGTCTCGGCCTACAGGCGCTGGCGCAAACGCTCCAGGCAGTGCGCGCGCGAATCGTGGGCGGCGAGCCGATCGTGCACGACGACTCCGAAGAGCCGGCCTTGACCGCGCTCCTGCTCGCACTGGCCGCCGAAATCCGCAGCCCAAGCGGCGATTGACCGGCTAGAAAAGCCGGCGCGAGGCGAACGTAGATATGCGCGCTACGATTTTTTGGATTCGCGCGTCGGCGTCGAGCCCTTCGTCGAAATCGTCCGGTCCCGGCGCTTCTCGCGCTTTTTTCACGCAGCCGAGATCGCTGCACAGGTAGAGCCCAACGCTCTTTCGCGCATCGAGGCTGGCGGTGAGCAGCTTGACGCCGCCGTGCGACCGCACGCGGTGGCACCACTCGCACATCGCCGACATGTCCGGAACGGCACTTGTGCTGCGGTGAAACACGATCCCCTTGGGCCGGGCGTCGGAGCGGTCGCGGTAGAGAAGAAAGGTGCGCGGTCCGGCGCTCCACGCGAAGCAGGGGTCGACCTGGATGGGAAAGGCGGAATCCGGAGGCACGAGCTCCGGACGATCGAGCGGGCGAAAGCAGTGCAACAGCTCCGTGTCGTCGCCGATGCTCATGATGCAATTATGGACCGACGGCCGGCCTCTGGCACGAAACGGCACCGCCTCCCAGATCAAGTATCCTCCGTGCATGCAGCGCGTGAATCGGCCGCTCTTTGTTTTGCTCGTCCTCTTTCTGCAGTCCGGATGCCACCAACATCGTGATGGCGGCGTCGTCGACGGCGGTCTGGACTTGGCGATACTCGATAGTGGCGGCGACGCAATGGTCCACGATGCCGCTCCGGTAGACGTTGCGGCAGTCGACGCCATCGGCCCGTCGGATGGCGCCCCCGTCGACTTGGCCGACCCATGCTCCCCCGACCCGTGCACGGGCGTGCATCGCACTCAATGCCAGCCGCACGAGGGCGCGGCTTTGTGCTCGTGCGACCCGGGGTATCACGACGAGGGCGGCAGCTGCCCGCCCGACGTGACGTGCATGCCCAACAGCTGCGCCGGCCACGGGACCTGTACTGCGAGCAGCGGCGCAATCGCGTGCGCTTGTGCGGTCGGCTGGGCGCCGCCGTTTTGCGCGACCTGCGACTCGGGCTACCACAGCGACGGCGCGGGCGGTTGCACGACCAATCCGTGCCTGCCCGATCCGTGCACGGCGACGCATCAAACGGTGTGTGCGGTGAGTGGACCGACCGTCGCCTGCGGCTGCGACTCGGGCTACCACCCGGACGGGGCTGGTCGCTGCAGCAATGATCCCTGCGTGCCCAACAGCTGCGCCGCGACCAATCAGGCCTGTCAGGTAGTCAGTGGCGCGCCGCAATGCTACACGCCGCCGTGCGACGACATGAACCCATGCACCGCCGACTCGCTTTCGAACGGAGTGTGCCTGCACATGCCGATGGAAGGGACGGTGTGCTCGACCAGCGCCTGCCTGACCGGTCAGTCGTGTCACGCCGGCGCCTGCGTCGGCGGCGCCACCCTCAGCTGCGACGACGGCGATCCGTGCACCACCGACAGCTGCGTCGCACCGGCGGGCTGCGCGCACGCGGCCGTCA
>JBBQIO010000272.1:0-5670 GCA_038325015.1 Polyangia bacterium | reverse complement strand
GCGCGCCAACAGCGCGCGCCGCGTGATGGAAGTATCCGGGCTGCGCAAGGGGCAGATCGAGCGCGTCCTGGCCTATGCCGATTCGGACTTGAAGGTGCCCGGCAAGCCGCTGGCCGACGAGAACCGCCGCCTGTCGATCTTGGCTCTGCGCGCCAGCGCCGACCCCGTCAAGCGATCTAAGTAGTCCCCCTTTTTCGTCAGCCTGCTTACCCGTAATCCCGCGCCAGAAACTCCGCCAGTGCCGGCGAGCCTGACGGCGCATTTTCCGTCGCTCTCGGTAAGTAACTGATTTTACTGGCCTCCTGGACTGGCCCTCCTCTTGAACTATCGCTCTGGCATGAGCAACTCATCGGCGCAACGAGACGCATTCTCCCTGGCTTACGCGGCCGCTGTCGAAAACCCGGATCGTATCCTGGTCGTCGACGAGGACCCGACCTTCGTCGACAGCGTGGTGCGCACGCTCGAGATCGAGGGCTTTTGCGCGGATCAGTCGGCGGAGCTGCCGCGGCTGGGCGCTCCGGCGACGCCACCCGACGTGCTGTTGATGGAGCTGCGCACGGTGGGCTCGAACGCGCCGCACCACCTCGAAGCGATCCGGCAGCGCCCGGGTTGGAGCGAGGTCCCCATCATCTGCATCGCATCGGCGGACCATGCGGAGCTGCGCGTCGACGCACTCGAGCTGGGGGCCAACGACGTGTTGGTCAAGCCGGTGCAGATGGACGAACTGGTGGCGCGCATTCGCGTCCAGCTCAAGCAAGCCCGCCGCGTCTCGACGCTCGTCGGCCAGGCACAAATCGACCCGCTCACCGGCGTGCTCAACCGTCGCGGTTTGCTCATACACCTGCAAAAGACGATGGCGCATGCGCGTCGCAGCTGCGAGCCATGTGCAGTGTTGATGCTCGACCTCGACGGCTTCAAAGCGGTCAACGATCGCTTCGGACATCAGGTCGGTGACGAGGTCTTGGTGGCGGTCGGCAAGGCGCTGGTCGCCACGGCGCGCTGCGAGGACAGTGTGGCCCGGCTCGGCGGGGACGAGTTCGTGATGGTTCTGCCTAAGGCTGACGCCGCCGGCGCGGCGCGGGTCGTCGAACGGATTCGCCACACGCTGAGCGGGCTCACCTTCAACGGTGTCAATCGCCGCGTGCGCTGCTCGGTCGGGACCGCCCTTTTAGGCCCTGCGATGACCGCCGATGAGGCCATTGAGCTCGCCGACCAGCGCATGTACGAGGACAAGCGGCGACGTCGCTCGGTCCAGCTGCGCACTCGCCTGACGGTTGTGGGCGAGTCCCAGCCCAGCAAATGACCGCGCCGGGTGCGCTCAAGGTGCACGGGGTCGGGGCCGATGTCTCCTGCGTGGACCCACGGTTGATGGAGAGGTTGCGCCCCGAGGCGCTCGATCTTCCACTTTTGCCCGACGCCGTCGCACGCATCATGTCGGCGGCCGAAAATCCCGACATCAACGCGCGTCAGCTCGCCGAGCTCATCGAGCGCGATCCCGGAGTGACCGGTCACGTGCTGCGCATCGCCAACAGCGCCGGTTATGCCGTCGCCACGCGCGTGACGTCCCTGGCGCAGGCGGTCAGCCGTCTGGGCATGAAGGCCATCGCCGAGATCGCGCTGGTCGTCTCGTGTCAGACCCGGGTGTTTCGTGCCGGCGCTGCGGAGAACGACGTGCGCGCCGCGTTCGCCCATTCGTTTGCGGCTGCGATGTTCGCGCGCGAGATTGCCCGCGCCCAGCGGGCCGGCGTCGAGGAGGCGTTCTTGGCCGGCCTGTTTCACGACGTCGGTCGGCCGATTTTGTGTGAGCTGCTCGTCGAGCTCGGCGAGCCCAAAGAAAATCGCGAGGCGATCATCGTGCAACTGCATGCCGAGGTCGGCGCGGCCATGGTCGACAAGTGGCAGCTCGGCGCGCGGCTGAGCGATGTCGTCCGTCGCCATCATGCCGCGCCGGATTCGCCACTTTTGGCGACTGTGCAGCTGGCTGACGCGCTGGCTCATGCGGCGCTCCAGCCCGATGGCGACCTGGCGGCGGTCGCGAAGCACCCGGCGCGCGTCTTTCTCAATCTGTACGACCAGCAGCTGGCCAAGCTGGTCGGCTGTAGCGAGGCGATCGTGACGGCCGTCGGAGCCATCGCATGAATGCCTTCGACGTTGCGGTGATCGGCTCGGGACCGGCCGGGCAAAAAGCGGCCATCCAGGCGGCGAAGGCGGGACGCCGTACGCTGGTCGTCGAGAGTGAAAGCACCATCGGTGGCGCGTGTGTGCACCGTGGCACCATTCCGTCCAAGACGCTGCGCGAGACCGCGGTCGCCCTGGTCGGCTTTCGCCGACGCTCGGGCGAGGTGGTCGACGTTGCGCTGCCAGCCGAGGTGCAGCTCGAAAGCCTGATGACGCGCATGAGCGCGGTGGTGCAGGCGCACGAACGCTTCATCGACGATCAGCTGCGCCGCAACGAGGTCGTCGTTTGGCGCGGCATGGCGCGCTTTTTAGGCCCTCACGAGCTCGAAATCGAGACCGCGGCCGAGGGGCGCCGTCGCATCACTGCCGACAAGATCGTCATCGCGTGCGGGTCGCGGCCACGCGCGCCAGAAGGCATCGCGATTGACCATGAGCACATCCTCGATTCCGATTCGATCCTCTCGATGAGCTATCTGCCGGCGTCGCTGGTGGTGCTCGGCGCCGGGGTCATCGCCAGCGAGTACGCGTCGATTTTCGCTGCGCTCGGTGTGCAGGTCACGATGATCGATCGTGCGGCGCGGCCGGTCGGTTTTCTCGATCCCGAGCTGACTACGATGTTCGTGCGCAGCTTCGAAGGATTGGGTGCGCGCTTTTTGGGCGAGCGCGCCGTCAAGAGCGTGGAGTGGAACGGCCTCGGCCACGTCGTCACCACGCTCAAAGATGGCGAGCAGCTGTGGTCGGAAAAGGTGCTGGTCGCGCTTGGACGCGTGGCCAACGTCGATGGGCTCGACATCGAGCGCGCCGGTCTGAAGGCCAACGGGCGTGGCCTCTTGGAGGTCGACGCGCACGGCTGCACCGCGGTGCCGCACATCTACGCGGCCGGCGATGTGATCGGTCCGCCGTCGCTGGCGTCGACATCGATGGAGCAGGGGCGACGTTCGATGCGCCACGCGCTGGGCCTGGAATCCTCGCTCACGGCGTCCGCCGCGGTGTCGACTAGCACCATCCCGCTTGGCCTGTACACGATTCCCGAGATGTCGTCGGTCGGCGCCACCGAGGCGGAAATGATCGCCGCCGAGGGCAAGGCGGTCATCGGACGGGCGCGCTTCGATGAGCTGGCGCGCGGTCAGATCGCGGCCATTCCCGACGGCCTGCTCAAGTTGGTCACCGGCGCCGATGGGCGGCGATTGCGCGGCGTACAGGTCATCGGCGAGGGGGCCTGCGAGCTGGTCCACCTCGGGCAAATCGCGATCCTGGCCGGCTGGGACGTCGACAATTTCATCGAGAACATCTTCAACTTCCCGACGCTGGCTGAAGCCTATCGCGTGGCTGCGCTGGACATCGTCAAGCAGCGTTAGGACGTTCGAGCGGACGACGTTCGCCGCGTCTATGTCATCCACGCCGGATGAAAGCGCTGCACCAGCCAACCGAGCCCGTACGAAAGCCCGAATACCAGCATCATCGCCAACGGTACGCGCCATTTGCCGCGCGGCAGCGTACCTGCCAAGGCCGAGCCCAACAGAATCCAGGTGCTGTACCCTGCGATTTTTCCGAGCAGGATGAGCGGAGCATCACCAGGTGGAACAATGTTTCGTAACAACAGCGCGCGGTCGCGGGCGAGCGGCTCGAGCGGCGGAATCAGGGCCAGGGTGAGCAACATCAACGGGCCACTGGAACAGTAAAGAACGGCGCCCATGGTCGTGCGCAGTGGATTGCGCGCGCCGAGTGCCAGCAGCGCGCCGTGGCAGACCAGCGCGAAGAGCGCGTACTGACCGACCTTGATGAGCGGATTCAAAAGCTCCACCAGCCACGGCGACGAGCTCGCGTCTTGTACATGGCTCAGATGGGACCAGACGAGCGACCACACGCCGATCAAGCTCACCGCATTGACGATGGCCAAAATCGGGTTGAGCGCTGCTGTGCGACCTCGTGCCCAGTCGCTGTAGAAGCCGTAGGGCGACCGCGTCGAGCGCCACACGAGTGATACGAAGTCGCGCAGCTCATGGCTGAGCACGCGCCAAGCTTCGAGCGGCCACGGCGGATCTGCGACGAGCGATGCCGATTCTGGCGGACTCACGAAGTCAAGATTACTCCAAGTCGGAATCGGTCAGGCTGCCTTGGCCCGCTGGTGCATCGGCAACAGCAATGTAAACACCGCTCCTCGCCCTTCGCCGTCGCTGTGCACGTTCAGGCTGCCGCCCATCGAGGCGGCGCTGGTGGCGCTGCCGTGCAGACCGAAGCCGTGGCCATCGGCGCGGGTGGTAAAGCCGTGCTGAAAAATCTTGGCTAGGTTTTGCGGTGAGATTCCGACGCCGGTATCCCAGACTTCGAACGCCAACCATGGCGACCTCGACTCGACGCGCACGCCGATCCGTCGCTCGTCCCGACCGGTCACTGCGTGCCGCGCATTGTCGACGAGGTTGACCAGGATCTCGATGATCTTGTGACGGTCGAGCGCGAGTGCTGGCAGCGTTTCGATCTCGCGCGCCAGCGCAATTCCCTCGCCAGGCGCGGGCAGCGCGAGCGTGATCGCATCATCGATCAATGTCTCGACTTGCACCTCTTCGGCCACGCTCTTGAAGGTTGCGGTCGATTGCTGCATCGCAATAATCGCCTTGATGTGGTCGATGCTCTTTTGCACGACACGCATCTCAGTGGAGAGCTGGTCCCGTTCGCTGATCACGGCCGCGGCGAGCTTCTCCAGATAATCGGGCAGATGGCGACGACGCTCGTCGGCCAAAAAGGGAGCGAGCTCGTCGAGGTGGTCGTTGAACAGCGTCTTGACCTTGACGATGCCTAGGGCCGGCGACTCCTGCACCCTTTGGGCGACGACGCCCGCCGCGATGTTCAGGCTGTTCAGAGCGTTGCCGACATTGTGCAGCACCGAGGTCGCGACCTCCGCCATGCCCGCACGGCGCGACGCTTCGACCAGTTGGCGCTGCGTTCGCCCCAGCTCCTTGACACTCTCTTTGAGCTTGCCGTTCATCTCGCGCAGCGCGGCGGTGCGCTTCTGGATGCGAAATTCCAAGGTCGCGTTGGTCTGATCGAGCCAGGCCTCGCGCTCGGCCAAAACCCCGAGGTCGCGTACGCTCGAGAGGCAGCCGAGCAACAGCACCACCTCTTCGAAACCGACCCACGCGACGTGCTCGACGACGCGCCACCACTGGCCACCGGCGCCGGCTGACTCGGGCCACCACAGCGCGCGCGCCACATGGTCACCAATGACCAAGAGCGTGGCCGTCGGGAACACACGCCAGTCGCGATAGAACGCCAAAAAGGCCAGCGAGCCAAAAATGTGAAAATGGGCTTCGACCCGGCCACCCGTCAGCTGAATGAGCAGCCCCGACCAAAGTAGCTGCGCCACGGTCACCGCTTGTCGCGTCGCCCACCAGCCGGGCCTCAACGCAATCAGCACGAGCGGTAGGGCGTTGAGCGCGCCGCCCAGGACGAGCACGCGGAGTGTGCTCATTTGCGTGGTCTGCACTACGGTCA
>JBBQIO010000271.1:0-5692 GCA_038325015.1 Polyangia bacterium | reverse complement strand
CCAGCGAAATCCGCTTGAATGAGCGGAACGGCGTTGCGAAAGACGCACCGGCGTATGAGCTCGGCGCTGAAATCTCCGTGGGCGAGATGTTCACTGCGGGAGAGCGCGTCGACATCGTTGGTATCTCGAAAGGGAAAGGTTTCGCCGGCGTCATGAAGCGCCACGGAATGCGCGGCTTCATCCGGACACATGGAACGCACGAATACTTCCGTCACGGCGGATCGATTGGTTGCCGTTTGACGCCGGGCCGCACGCACAAGGGCAAGCGCATGGGCGGTCACATGGGCGACGTGCAAAAGACGGTGCAGAACCTGACGCTGTTCGAGGTCGACGTCGAGCAGAACCTCCTGCTCGTCGGCGGCTCGGTCCCGGGCGCGCGCAACGGCCTGGTCATCGTGCGCAACGCCAAGAAGCGTGCGGGCGACATCGTCAAGCTCCGCGGCACCGGCGAGACGCAAGAGAAGTCCAAGAACCCGATGAAGGCCAGCAAGGCCGGCGCGGGCAGTGTGAAGAAGCCGGCCGCCAAGAAGTAGCCGCCGTACGGCAGTCCCCCCGTTGTCCTCCAAGCTCCACGATCGCAACAAGCGCCACGACTCGTTCGCCCGCCGCGCCAAAGAGGCGGGCTTCGTCGCACGCTCGGTATTCAAGCTCGAAGAGATCGATCGCCGCGTCGGCCTCTTGCGCCGTGGCGATCGCGTGCTCGACCTGGGCTGCCGTCCCGGCTCCTGGCTGCAGTATGCGCGCACCAAGGCCGGTGCCGATGCGGCGCTGGTGGGCATCGATCGGACGCCGCTCGACATCGTCCTGCCCGGCGTGCGCGTCGAGGTCGGCGATGTGTTCGCCGTTTCGGCAGCGATGCTGCGGGGGCCACTGGCCGGCTTCGATGTCGTTCTGTCGGATATGGCGCCGGACACGACCGGCGTTCGCTCGCTCGATCAGGCGCGCTCCGAGGGGCTGTTCGAGCGCGCGCTCGAGTTGGCCGAGGAGCTGCTCGTGCCCGGCGGGCACTTCGTCGGCAAGCTGTTCATGGGGCCGGACTGGACGCGCCTCTTGGCCCGCGTGCGTGGCTCGTTCGCCGAGCACAAGACGCTCAAGCCCGAAGGGTCGCGCAAGGAATCGATCGAGCAATATGTCGTGGGCCTGCGCTTTCGCGGGCGTGAATCTGCTTCAACTAAGTAGTCACAATATTTTGATTATAAAGCGTTATTTCAGTGCGGCGAGTTGGCGCTTCACGATCTTGGCGTCTGACCCGTCGGGCTTGAGCTCCAAGTAGCGCTTGTAGGCCTTTTTGGCTCGGTCGTGCTGCCCTTTGCGGGTCAGATCGCCGAGCAGCTCGAAGGCGTCGGCATAGTGATCGTCGAGCTCGGTGGCGCGTCCGGCCTCCATGATCGCCAGCTCACCCTGCCCTTTGTCCGACTGGACATGCGCCATCCAGTAGTGCGGTTCGGGCGCCGACGGATCCGCCGCGATCGCCTTGTCCAGCTCTCCCATGGCATCGGCGCTCGCCTTACGCGCCAGGAGTGCGCGGGCCAGTCCAAGGTGCGCCTCGGATTGATCTTCGCGTCCGTACGACTTGGTGGTGAGCGTCGCGATCGCGGCTCGGTAGGAGCCCTCGGCCACGGCGGATTGATTTTGCGCGAGCGCGATCTTGCCCAGCGCTAGGTTGGCGTGCAGAGGATCGCCGGCCAGCGCCGCGCGGTAGCTCTCTTCGGCGTGCTTCAGTTCGCCCGCGCGGCGCCACGCGTCGCCGCACCAGAGCGCCAGCTGTGGGTCATTCGCCGCCGGGCCCTTGCGCTCCTTGTCGAATGCCTTGCCAGCGACGAGCGCCTCTTTGGGCCCTTTCCATGACTCGAGCACCAGCTTGAGGCGGGCCAAGCGCGCCGAATTCGCGCCTTTGGCCGAAGACGCCGAGGCCAGCGATTCTGCGCCCTCGGCCGTCAGGCCCAGGGCCAACGTCGCTTCGGTCAAGAGCGCCCACTCTTCAGCGTTGATATGGTTGGCATCGACCAGCTGCTTGAGCTCGCTGCGCGCCTCGCGATCCCGGCCCAGCGCGCGATACAGCCGGCCGAGCGTCGCGTGCACCTCATTCAGCGACGGCGCGTCGTTGCTCACCGCTTCGAGCAGCGGTAACGCCTCTTCGGGCTTGCCCACTTCGAGGAGCACCTTGCCGAGGAGCGCGCGGGCGCGGAAGGCCTCGGTGTTGCGGTCGGTCGCCTGACGAAGCTCCGATTGCGCGCGCGCCAGATCATGACGCTCGTAGGCCAATAAGCCGAGTCCGTAATGCGGCGCCGTCGAGGTCGAGTCTTTGGCCGCGCGGTCGAGCGCGCGGATCGCGCCCCCGATATCTCCTTGCTTGGCGCGCGCGATGTTCAGATAGGTCAGCGCGGTGGCGTCGCCCGGCCGCCGCGCCAACGCCGCGCGCAAATCCGCCTCCGCCTCTTTGTACTTGCCGACCAAACACAGCGCTTTGCCCAGCACGGCGAGCTGGCGGGGTGACGCCGACTGCGACAGGGTGGTCGCAACCTTGTCTTCGAGCCCTTTGGACAGCGCCACTTCGGCATCGAGAACGGCGACATCGGGATCGTTCGGCTCGAGCCGCTCGGCGACGCGCATGGCGTGCTCGGCCTCGGCCACTCGACCCTGAAGCAGCCGCGCGCGGCCGTAAAGAAGGGCCAGGCGGCCGTCGTGAACGATGCCGCGCAGCGCCAGATCGAGCTCGGCGCCAGCGGTCTCGGCCGGTACGGCGCGATTGCCCAGGCCGGCGATGCCAGTGGCCAAATGGAACCACGCCTCGGTGGTCACGCCGAGCCGCCCCTCGGGGATAGTCACCGTCGGATTTTCGCCGCGCTCGAGCGCCACCAACAAGCGCCCAACGGTGGCGCGCGGATGGCCCGGGACGCGCGTCAAGATGTCAGAGTAGTCGCGGTCTGCGGCGTCGAGGTCGCCGGCGCCGACGTTGGCCGAAGCTTCGACCAGCAGCCCGCGAACCGCGGCGGTGCCTGGCTGCTTGACCAGCCCGGCGAGCAGCGTCCGCGCCCCTGCGCTATCGCCCCGCTGCAGCGCGCAGCGCGCCGCGATGTCACCGTCTGAAGGCTCGGTCGGCGTGCACGACTCGGCGCGGGCCAAGGCCAAAAGAGCGCGCGCTTGACGCTCGTCGCGGTCCGCCCGTTCGTCGGTCGTCTGCCGTCGCTGATGCTCTTTTTCAGCGCGCTTGAGCATGGCCCAACCAGCGGGCTCGGCATCCTCGCCGTGCTCCGCCGCAAGGCGGCCGTTGGCCAACGCCACCATCGAAAAATAGGCGCGCGTGTGCGGCTCGTCGCGCACCAGCTGCGCATAAATCTCGTGGGCCTCCAAATCGGCGGCAAAGGTCGCTTCGAGCCCGCGCTGGTCGGCGACAATCACCTGCCGGGCTTCGGCCTCGTGCTGCTTTTTCTGCTGGTAGAGGTAGCCGCCGACAATGCCGCCGGCTGCCAGGACTAATCCAATCCATGTGTAAATGAAGGCGCGCCCGCGGCGCCGATTCCAGCCGCGCTGAATTTCCGCGTCGGCGGATTCGGCGTGCTGCCGCATGAGCAGGGTCGCCTCCTGGGCGTCCGCGATCTCGCCGCCGAGCAGCTGCTGCGCGATGGCATCGAGGTCGATTGCCGCGCCGGCTTCGCTCGCCGAGATGACTTCGGTCGGCTCGGTCGGGTCGTGGCGGTCATTGCGATTCGGAAGCGAAGCCTTCGGCGGCCGGGGCGAAAACGGACTGGGGCGCTGGGGCGCGGCGGCTCTGGGCGAAGGCGTCGCGGGGGCGAAGCCAACGTCGATTTCGAGATCGTCGTCGTCTTCTTCGTGCGCTGGCGCTGCGTCCCTCGTAAGCGGCCGACCGACCGCGCGCGTCGGCGCGGCGTCGAACTCCGATTCAGCCGGCGTCGGCGGACGTTGCGGCTCCTCGGCAAACGCCGGTCGGCGCGCGGCCGGTTTCGCCGGCGGGCGACCCTCGGCGGCGGCACGACGACCACGCTGCGCGGCATCCATCAGCGCCGCCGCGGCCTCCTCGAGCTGACCGGCCGCGGACAGCGCGCGTCCGAGCGCCAGCCGGAGCGGAATGTCGTCCGTATGGACACGCAGCCCGCGCCGACACATCTCGACGGCCTCCTCCGCGCGTCCGTCCGCGACCAGCGCATCGGCCAGGCGAACCTGCATCGCGGGGTCCTGCTCCGCTTCCCTGCGTAGGGCGTCGAGGTCTGACATGGGCGCCACTAGTGTAAACCACGGACGGGGTCGGCGTCGATAAGCAGTCGCGCGGCCATCCGAGCGAGCGTCTGGCCTCGTGAACCACCGCCTCCGAGCCCGGGCACTGTGGCCAAGTCGGCGAGCGAGTCAAAAGGGCGGATCGCGCGCCGCGCCACGATGCGGGCGCTCAGCGCCGCACCAATCCCATCGAGCGAAGCCAGCTCGGCGGCCGAGGCGCGATTGACGTCCACCGGCACCTCGAGCGCGGCCAGCCGCGCTGGCGCCATGCGGTCGCGCACGACTCGACCCGATCCCGCCAGGCGCAGCCGATCGCCCGCCGCGAGCTTGCCGGGTAAGACGCATCCCACCCCGAGACCCGCGACCTCAACCGGGCAGATGCAGCGAGAACGGGGCATCGACGGCTCGAGGGCGCCGCCGACCACACGGCGCACCGGCACGCCAGCCGCACAGGCCAGCACCACGACGAGCCACATGACGGTCACCTGCGCCTGATGATCGGCGAACGAATCCATCCGTCCACTATCGGTCGAGGGCGGCGAGAAGTTGCGACGGGGAAGCGGAGCCGCTAGGTCGGCGGCTGCCCCAGCGCGAAGCCGTCGTGCAGCACGCGCACCGCCAGCTCGGCATACTTGTCGTCGACGACCACCGAAATTTTGATCTCGGAGGTGGCGATCATCAGGATGTTGATCCCCTCGTTGGCCAGGATCTCGAACATCTTTTGCGCCACGCCGGCGTGCGAGCGCATGCCGACCCCGACGACGCTGACCTTGGCGATTCGGTCGTCGGTGCGGATGCCCTTTTCCGCCATTTCCGGCAGGGTCCGCCTGAGCAAATCCACCGTCCGCGCCAGGTCACCGCGCGGCACCGTGAAGGTCAAATCGGTGCGCCCGGCGTCGCTGATGTTCTGGATGATCATGTCGACCACGATGCTCGCTTCGGACAGCGGGCGAAAAATCTGCGCCGCGATGCCCGGCCGGTCGGGCACGCCGATGAGCGTCACCTTGGCTTCGTCGCGCGCGGCGGTCACGCCGGCGACCACTACATGTTCCATCTGCGCCTCCTCGGGGACGACCCAGGTGCCGGGATTTCCATTGAAGCTCGATCGAACGTGGATCGGGACGCCGTACTTCATGCCGAACTCGACCGAGCGGATTTGCAACACCTTGGCGCCCAGCGACGCCAGCTCGAGCATCTCTTCGTACGAGATGCGGTCGATTTTGCGTGCTGAGGCGCAGATGTTCGGGTCGGTGGTGTAGACGCCGTCGACGTCGGTGTAGATCTCGCAGGCGTCGGCTTTGAGCGCCGCTGCGATGGCCACAGCGGAGGTGTCCGAGCCGCCGCGCCCGAGCGTCGTGATGTTGCCGTGCTCGTCGATGCCCTGAAAGCCGGCGACCACCGCGATCTTGCCCTGCTTGAGCGCGTCATGGATCTTCTGCCCGTCGATCGACTTGAT
>JBBQIO010000270.1:0-5725 GCA_038325015.1 Polyangia bacterium | reverse complement strand
TCGACGACGATATCGCCTGGCTCGCCGATCCGGCGCGGCAGGGGCGCGGCTTGGGGACCCCGGGGCTCGACGCGGCGCGTGGCTATCTCGAGCAGCGCTTCCTGGCCATCGGCCTCGAGCCGGCCGGCGACCTCACGGCTTCGGGAGCGCCCGGCTTCGGACAGCGCTTCTCGGTGACCACCCGACTCGACGTCGGCAAGGGCACGACACTGCGGCTGGCCGCCATCGAGGTCGCCGCGAGCGCGGTCCAGCCGCTCGGCTTTTCGCAGTCGGGAGAGGCGCACGGTGAGCTCGTCTTTGCCGGCTATGGCATCGTCGACGCGGGCACCGGTCGTGACGACTATCGACAGCTCGACGTGCACGGCAAGATCGTCGTCGTGCGCCGCTTCGCGCCCGAGCATCCCGACGCAGGTGAACGGCCGCTCCGATCGACCGAGAGCGCGACCGACCGCGCGACCCTCGCCGCTCGGGCCGGAGATCTCCGGCAAAAAACGTGGACCGCGCGCGAGCATGGCGCGGCGGCGGTGATCGTCGTCGATTGGCCCGAGCCGCCGTCGAGCCCGACCCCGTCGTGGCGGCCGCCCGCCGAAGCGCCACTGCCGATTCTCACCGCCGAAGGATACGGCGACGCTGGCATCCCGGTCGTGGCCACCACCCGTGCGACGCTCGCGCCGCTGTGGCCGAAGCTGACCGCGCACGCGCGCCTCACGGCTCGCGTTGTCGTCGACCTGACGGCGCAGAAGGCCGATGCCTGGAACCTGATCGGCCGCATCCCCGCGGGCGCGCCTGCCGGTGAGCGCCTACCGTCGGCGCTGGTGCTGGGCGCGCACTACGATCATCTCGGGCTCGGCGGGCGCTATTCGTTGGCTCCCGACCGCCACGAGCCGCACCTCGGCGCCGATGACAACGCTTCAGGCACGGCCACGGTCCTGGAGATCGCCCGCACCCTTTTCGCCCAGCGTGCGTCGCTCCGTCGCGATGTGCTGGTCGTCGCCTTTTCCGCCGAGGAGTCCGGCGTCTTGGGGTCGAGCTACTTCACCCGCGCCGCAAACGCAAAAACGGCGCAACATGATCCCGTCGCCATGCTGAATTTCGATATGGTCGGCCGGATGCGCCGCAACCAGCTCTCGGTGCTCGGCAGCGAGTCGGCCGTGGAGTGGGGTGAGCTGGTCGAGCCGGCCTGCGCTCAGGCGCGCGTCGATTGCCGGCTGTCGGGCGATGGCTACGGCCCGAGCGACCAGATGCCGTTTTACGCGGCCGGCACGCCGGTCCTTTTCTTTTTCACCGGCGCGCACACCGACTATCACACGCCGACCGACACCGTCGACCGCATCAATGCCGCCGGTGCTGCTCAGGTCGCCCAGCTGGCCAGCGCGATCGCGCTCGGGACGGCGAATCGTCCGGGGCGCCTGACGTACCGGAGCGCTGCCTCGCCCGCGGTGACCGGCGATCGCCGCAGCTTTCACGCCGGATTGGGCACGATTCCCAACTACGCCGGACCGCCCGAAGGGCAAAAGGGCGTGCTCTTGGCCGGGGTCCGCAAAGGCGGCGCCGCCGAGAACGCCGGGATGCGACGCGGTGACGTGTTGGTTCATCTCGGCGCTCACGCCGTCGACAGCGTCGAGGATCTGATGTTCGCGCTGGCGGCGGGCAAGCCGGGCGAGCCCGTCGACATCGTGGTGGTGCGGGACGGCCGACGGCTGACGCTGCACGCGATCTTCGAGCAGAGCCACGGCCGCTGATCTCGTGAGCCCCGCCGTCCTTCATGCGGCTACGGCGTGCGCGGTGGTCGCCTTCGCCTGCTGGCTGGTCTCCATCCTGACCCGCGAATATTCGTGGGTCGATCGCCTGTGGTCGATGATGCCGCCGCTCTATGTGGGGTGGTTCGCGGCGCAGGCGGGCTTCGCCAATCCGCGGCTCGACCTGATGCTCGCCCTGACCATGCTGTGGGGGGTGCGGCTGAGCTTCAATTTCGCGCGCAAAGGCGGATTTCGGCGGGGCGGCGAAGACTACCGCTGGGCCGCGCTACGCGAGCTGCTCGGGCCGATCGGCTTTCAGCTGCTCAACGCAACATTCATTGCGCCGTATCAGAATCTCCTTTTGCTGTTGATTTCACTTCCCGCGGCGGTGGTGCTCGCCCATCCCGCGCCGCTCGGGCCGATTGACGGAGTGCTGACGTTCGCCTTTTTGCTGCTCCTGGTCGGCGAGACGGTGGCCGACCAGCAGCAGTGGCGCTTTCAGGAGGACAAGCGGCAACGGCGGGAGCGCGGCGAGACGACGACGCCCTTTTTGGATCGCGGCCTGTTTCGCTACAGCCGCCATCCCAATTTTTTCTGTGAGATCTCGATCTGGTGGTGCATCGCCGGTTTCGCTCTGGCCACCGGCGTTCTGGATGCCCCGGTCGATCGGTGGGATCTGGCCCAGAGCCTAGTTGGGGCTGTCCTACTGACGTTGCTCTTTCAGGGATCGACGGCCTTTACCGAGTGGCTGACCAAGCGCCGCTACCCCCAATATGTCGAGTATCAACGCCGGGTTTCGCGCCTCGTGCCCTGGCCACCTGGCCCGGCCGCCAAAAAGTACTCGACATGAACCTACAGTGCGTGGCAGAGTTCTCCTCGCGTTCGAGCTGGGGCGCGGAATAAAATCCGGTAGTCGATCGAATCCATCGATTTCCTTCGTCAGAACCCTGACCCCTCCAGCAATTTACATGTAAAGCAGTGGCCGAGTGGAACGCGCGGCCGAGCACAAGGACGAGTCGATGCAAACGGGTATTGTGAAGTGGTTCAACGACGCTAAGGGTTTTGGTTTTATCACGCAGGAGAACGGTCCGGACCTTTTTGTCCACCACACGGCGATTGCCGCCGAGGGCTTTCGCAGCCTCGCCGAAGGTGACAAGGTTCAGTTCGAGGCCGTTCAGGGGCCCAAGGGCCTCCAGGCCGCGAACGTGAAGCGCATCTAATTTCGCGCCTATTGGTCGCTCTTCGGAGCGATTGATTACCTAGTAGTAGAAAAGCCGGTGGGCGCGAGCCCACCGGCTTTTTGTTTTTGTGGGGCCGGCCCGTCGCGGCCGAATGCTGGCCTAGTGCGAAAACAGAGTCGTCGCAAACCCCGGGTTGATCTCGACCTTGTCGTAGACGATGTCGATCTTCTCGCCCTGCCCGCCGGTGCGCACGTTCTTGTGGGCGAACTGCACGCCCTCGTGCGCCCGGTAGTCGCTGAAGTCTTCGCGCGTCTGCTTCTCGTCCTCTTTGAACACAACGCGGCTGACCAGGTGCGACTTGGGATCGAGCCAGAGCTGGGTCGCATCGCCGGCCGGCGAAATCACTTCGAGCACGTCGAAGTGCGCATCGCCATCGGCGGCCTGCGGCAAGCCGCGCACCTTGGCGCCCGCACCGGTGCCGCGCGAAAAAATGACGTTGGGCTCGCGATCGAGCTCACGGCGAATCCCCGCCGCCATCGCAGGGGGCAGATCTTTGGTCTCCGTCCCCTGCTGAATGAATGCTCCTTTGTCGGACACCGCCTGCACGATCTTCATCGGCCCGATGTTCATCTCGACGCGTCTGGCCTGGCCGGGCACGTCATACATCACGACGTTGATCGGCATCGCCTGCCCCTGCATGCTCAGCGTTCCCGACGCCGCGATCTTGAGCTGATGAATCTTGTGCAGCGCAGCTACACCGCCCGCCGCGCGCGTCGCCGCTTCGAGCAGCGCTGCGCCCGATGCTGCCGCCTTCGGATCGACGTCGCCGGCGACCTTCTTTTCGTCGGCCAGAAGCTTGCGTTCGGCAGCGCTGACCGGCTCGGCATAGTCGACGACCTCGCCCACTTCGAAGCCCGCCTTCTCGAGATTCGGTTTGATCTCGGAGGCCTTGCCGAGCACGACAAGCGTATCGGGCGCCAAGTGCGCAGCTGCCGCAGCCGCCGCCTGCGCCACGGTCACTTCGTTGAGCCGGTCGAGATAGCTCTCGACGAAATTGTCCGGCAACCCGTCGAGCTCGGCGGTCAGAAGCGTGCGCGCCACGTCGCCGCCGGTCTCGAGCGTCAGGCCAAAGCCACCGATCATGTTGCCCTTGGCCGCGGCCAGCTCTTCAGCGGTCGGCCCGCCCTTTTGCATGCGCGCCGCTTCGGCGAGCACCAGCTTGATGGTCGCGCCGGTCTCCGCGTTGCGCGTGAACGTCGTCGCCAAAAAGGGGCCCGGATCGCGGCCGACTTCGAAGGTCGTGCGCGCGCCGTATGTCTTACCCGCTTGGGAGCGGACGACCTTCATCAGGCGCGACGAAAAGACGCCCGAGCCGAGTGAGAAGTCCATCAAGCGCGTCGCCGGATAGTCGGCATCGGCATGCGCCAAGCCAGGCCCGACGATCGCGATCTGCGACTGCGTGGCATCCGGCTTGTCGACCAGCCGTACCTTCATCTTGGGCGGCGCGGCAGGCAGGCTCATGTGCGCGATCTTGGGCACATCGTGCCGCTTCCAACCGGCGAATGCGCGTTGGAGTTGCGCACGAACCGCCTTGGCATCGACGTCACCCGAGATCGCCAGCACGGCATTATTGGGTGCGTACCACTTGGCGAAAAACGCCGCCAACTGCGTCCGATCGATGGCGTGAATCGAGCGCTTCGACGGGAAACGGCCGCGAATGTCGTTGTCGCCGAAGTACAAATTCATGGCGTTGTGCCGCGCCAGATCGGGGGGCGAATCCTTGGTGCCCTCGACCGCCGCGTCGAGCTGGTCGCGCTCTTGGCCCATCTCGCTCTCGGGAAAGGCGGCGTGCTCGACCACGTCACTCACCAGATCGAGGCACAGCGGTAGATCCTTGCTGCGCACCTGGCAGCCGACGAAGCTCGATCGGTTGTCCACGCCAGCTTCCATCACGCCGCCAACCGCCTCGATGGCCTCCGAGATCTGATCGGCGCTGCGCTTCTTGGTGCCCTTTTTCAACATTCCCGCAGTGAACTCGGCCAGCCCAACGCGGTCGAGCGGGTCTTGCCAGTGGCCGACCTTCACCGCGATCGACAGATCGACTGCCGGCACGTCGTGCCGCGCCACCACGATCACCTTGAGCCCGTTGGGCAGGGTGAAGCGCTCGATCGGTCCCAGATTGACCTTGGTCGTCGGCGTCATCGACGGGGCGACGAACAGCGTGCTCTTGTCTTGCCACGGGTCCGGGACAAGAGCCGGCGCCGCGGGCTCAGCGACGACTTTTTCAGCGACGGGAGGGGCCGCTGTCGCCGTCGGCTTGACCTCGTCGTGCGCGCAACCCACGGCCAACACTAGAGCGAGCGATCCGAACGAGAAGACGCGGTTCATCGCGCACCTCCGGGGGTCTGGGACGAGGCCTGCGGCGCTGAGCCGACCGGCGTCGGCACCAACGTCACCTGGCTGAAGTTGTCGTGCGAAAGATAGCTCTTGGCGACGCGCTGCACATCGGCCGCGGTGATCGCGTCGTAGCGAGCCGGCGCCGTGAAGCTGCGCAGTGGATCGCCGGTCAAGATCGCCGAGCCGCCCATTTGCCGGGCCAGTCCTGCGACGCTTTCCCGCTCGTAGACCGCGCGCGCCGCGAGCTGATTCTTGGCCTTGGCCAGCTCCTTGGCCGACACCGGCTGGTTGACCATGCGTGCGAACTCCTCGTCGAGCGCACCCTTGATCTTGGCGACGTCGCTGCCGGGCAAAAAGGCGGCGAAGACGAGAAACAGGCCCGGATCCTCTTTGGCAAACGTGAAGCCG
>JBBQIO010000269.1:0-5729 GCA_038325015.1 Polyangia bacterium | reverse complement strand
CGAGCTCGGTGGCATGGCGGTGACGCAGCAGCTCGACGCCGTCCGTGCGCTGGGTGCCGATCCGGTGCAGCGCCTGGTCGCGCCGCGCGTCGTAGCCTCGATGATCGCGCTGCCGCTTTTAGCGGTCTGCTCCGACGTCATCGGCTCGCTCGGCGGAATGGTGATTGCGGATTTACAATACGACGTGTCGCCGCAGCTCTACACCCGCGGCGTTGTCGAGTTCGTCACCATCTGGGACTTTTCGTCGGGCATCTTGAAGTCGGTCATCTTCGGTCTGATCATCGGCGCAATCGCCTGTTACGAGGGCATGCGAGCGGAGGGCGGCACCGAGGGCGTCGGACGAGCGACGACGCGCGCCGTCGTGGCCAGCGCGCTCAGCGTCCTGGCCGCCGACCTCGTCTTGACCAAGTTGTTTTTGTCATGAGCGACGAGACGGCGATCGCGATTCGCGGGGTGAGCAAATCGTTCGGTCAGCAGCTCATTTACGAGGGCTTCGATCTCGATGTGAAAAAGGGCGAAACGCTCACCGTGCTCGGTCCGTCGGGCAGCGGCAAGAGCGTGCTGTTGCGGCTCATCATTGGGCTCTTGAAGCCGGATTCCGGCAGCATCGTCATCGACGGCACCGACGTCACCACCCTCGACGAGCACGAACTCCGACTGGTGCGCAAAGAGGTGGCCATGCTGTTTCAAGGCGCGGCGCTCTTCGACTCGATGGACGTCGGCGAAAACATCGCCTACGGCCTGCGCGAGCACTTCGCGTGGGACGCCAACAAGGTCAACGCGCGCGTCGCCGAGTGCCTGGAGCAGGTCGGCCTGCCGGGCATCGAGCGCAAACAGCCCGCGGAGCTGTCCGGCGGCATGCAAAAACGCGTCGGCCTGGCGCGCGCGCTGGCGCCGGGGCCGAAAGTCATTTTGTGGGACGAGCCGACGACCGGCCTCGACCCGGCGAACACGCGCCGCATCAACGAGCTGATCGTGCGAATGGGCGAAGAGCTGCACGTCACGTCGATCGTGATCACGCACGATATGGCCAGCGCGCTCGAAGTTTCCGATCGCATCGGCCTTTTGGCCGACCATCACGTCGAGCTGATCGTCGACGCCGAAACCGCTCGCAGCGCTCCGCCGCCGTTGCTGCAGGCATTCATTCGCGGCGAGGACAAGGAGTCGTTGTGAGCACACCCAAAGACGGCACTGCGCCTAAACGTTCGACCAAGATGCTCGAGGCCCAGGTCGGCGCGTTCGTCGTGCTGCTGTTCGTCGCCGGTTGCGGAGTGATTTTGCTGCTCGGACGATCGCAGCACATCTTCGCGCACCAAGTGACCGTGCAGGCGTTCTTCGACGACGTACAGGGGCTCAAGCCGGGGGCGCCGGTTCGGCTCTCCGGAGTCAACGTTGGAACCGTGGCCTCTGTGCGCTTCGTGCGCGAGGGCGGCGAGCCGAAAGTTCGCGTCACCATGCACATCGAAAAACATCTATTCAGTGACGTGCGCGTGGACTCAGTGGCACACATCGACGCGCAGGGCCTCCTGGGCGACAAGATCATCGAGATCAACGCCGGCTCGACGACCGCCGAAGAGGTACAGCCGGGCGGTACGTTGCAATCCGCGGCGCCCGCCGACCTGACCAAGCTGATGAGCGAAGCGGGCGACGTGCTGGCCCAGGTCAAAAAGGCCGCGACCAAGGCGGCGCTCGCGATGGACGAGCTAGCTGATCCGAAGACGATTGCCGATGTCCGTATCGCGGTGCATTCGATGCGCGTGCTCATCCACGAGGCCGAGACCGGCACCGGCTTGGCACACCAGCTGTTTTACGATCACCACACGGCGCAGGAGATCGACCAGCTCGCGACGCAGCTCAATGCGTTGAGCGGTAACCTCAACCGAGGCGTCAGCAAGATCGACGCGATCCTCGCCGCCACCGACGACAAGGGCGATCAGCTGATCAACAACTTCTCGCGCGCGGCGCTGGCCATCGGTCAGGTCGCGACGCAGGTGCGCGATTCTCACGTCGTGCCGAACCTGGAAAAAGCGACGGCCAGCGCGTCGGTGGCCATGGACAAAGCTGGGGGGGTCATCGACTACATCAAATCCGGCCAGGGCTCGCTCGGCGGCGTGATTATGGATCCGACCGCGTACGAGCAGCTGTTGACCATCCTGGGCGGCGTGCAGCGATCGCGCATCTTGCGTGCGGTCGTCCGTTACGCGGTGTCGCAAGGTGACAAGAAGGCTTCGGCCAAGGTGCCGCTCGAGCTCGACGATCACATGGTCAAGAGCGCACCGGCCAACAACCGCTAGCAGGCTCGCGCGGTATGACGCGCGATGATACGATCTTCATCGGTAGTCACGACGCGAATATTCTCGCCGCCGGCGCTGATCACGGGATCGTTGATTTCGTTTCGTGCAGCGTCAATCGACAGCCCGAGATGTCCGAGCGGCGCGCAGATCTCGCGGCGCAGCGGCGCCGAACGCTCACCGATCCCGCCGGTGAAGACCAACAGGTCGACGCCACCGAGCACCGCCGCCAACGCGCCGATCGATTTTTGTGCCGCGTGCACGAACATACGCACGGCCAGCGCGGCGTTCACGTCGTCGTGGCGCGCCTCGACCAGCTGCTTCATATCCGGGCTGCGCTGCGAGATGCCGAGTAGCCCCGCTTTTTGCGACACGAGAGTCGCCAGCGCATCTGCGTCCAATTTCTGTGTGCGGAGTAGATAGAGCATCACGCCGGGATCGAGGTCGCCCGAGCGCGTGCTCATCATCAGGCCGCCCATCGGGGTCAGCCCCATCGTCGTCTCGACGGACACTCCGTGGTCGAGCGCCACCATGCTAGCGCCCGAGCCCAGGTGCGCGATGATCGTACGCGGGCGCAGATTCTCGGCCAGAGCGCCGACGACGTATTCGTACGAAAGTCCGTGAAAGCCGAAGCGCTGCACGCCCTGATCGTAGAGCGCGCGCGGCAAGGCGAAGTGCTGCGCTTCGGGAGGCATCGTTCGATGAAAGGCGGTGTCGAAGCAAACCACCTGCGGCAGCGCGCCAAACGTCCGACGCGTCGCCTCGATGAGCGCGAGCTCGCTCGGCAGATGATTGGGCGCCAGTGGCACGAGAGTGCGCAGCTCTTCGAGGAGCGCGTCGTCGATTCTTTCGGGAGTGACATGCTTGGTGCCGCCATGGACAAACCGGTGACCGACGGCGCTCGGCCGCGGAGCCCCGGCGGCGGTCAGTGCAGCCAGGAGCGCAGCCAGAGCGGCAGCGTGATCCGCGATCGCAATGACCTCCGTATGGCGTCGCTCGCCAACCGCGACTTCGATCGTGCTTTGCGCCTGGCCGATTGCGCTCGCCGCCGCGCGCCCGACGAGTCGCTCGTCCCCGGCGCCTGAGACCCGGTAGAGTGCCAGCTTCAGCGAGGACGACCCCGCGTTCACCGACAGAACGTTGCAGTCGCTCATGCGCGCGCCCGATGCGCGAACAGTGTCGCGATCGCGCACGAGGCCAACCTCGACCGCGCCGAATCGGCACGGCTGGTCAAAATGATGGGCACGCGCGCGCCCAAGACGATGCCGGCGAGCTCGGCGCCGCCCAGATATTCGAGCTGCTTGGCCAGCATGTTGCCGGACTCCAGATCCGGCACCAGCAGGATGTCGGCGGCACCGGCGACCGGCGAAACCAGCTCTTTGATCGCCGCGGCCTCGGCGCTGACGGCCGTATCGAAGGCCAGCGGGCCGTCGACCACGGCGCCGGTGATCTGCGCGCGGTCGGCCATCTTGCACAGCGCGGCGGCGTCGATGGTGGACAAGATCTTGGGGTTGACCGTCTCGACCGCGGACAGGATCGCGACCTTGGGAGCCGCAACGCCGAGCGCATGCGCCAGCTCGATCGCGTTCTTCAGGATGTCGATCTTGTCGTCGAGCGTTGGGTAGATGTTGATCGCCGCATCTGTGATGAACAGCGCGCGCGGGTAGGCCGGCGCGTCGACGACGAACACATGGCTCAAGCGACGTGCTGTGCGCAGGCCCGAATCGTGCGCGACGACCGCGTGCATCAGGACATCCGTGTGCAGGCTGCCCTTCATGAGCGCGTCCGCCTTGCCGCATTTGCACAGCGCGACGCTCGCCGCCGCAGCCGACTCGTCCGTCGGTGAATCGAGAATCTCGCACGTCGACACGTCGAGGCGCGCGCGATCCGCCAGACGCCGGATCTCATCGACGGGTCCGACCAAGATCGGCACAATCAGGCCGGCCGCCCCCGCGGTCAATGCGCCCTCGAGCGCAACAGCAGTCAGCGGAAAAACAACTGCCGCCTTGGCCGCGGCCATGCCACGACACTGCGCGATGAGTGGATCGAAAACGTGGCGGACGACAGCCCCGGGAGAGTCCATGGGCGGAGTCTACCCTCAGGAGCGACCTAAAATTCGCCTGGCGAGATTACTGATCTCTATCTTCGGCGCGGTCATTTATGCGATAGGAGCGCCATGAAGAAAAAGTCCTCTACCGCGGCAGCGCGCGGGCCAATCTCCCGGTTCATCGAGCACAACTATCGCCACTTCAACGCGGCGGCGCTGATGGATGCCGCCAAGGGGTACGAGACGCATCTGACCAAGGGCGGCAAGATGCTGGTGACGCTGGCCGGTGCGATGTCGACCGCCGAGCTCGGCATCAGCCTGGCCGAGATGATTCGCCAGGACAAAGTGCACGCCATCGTGTGCACCGGCGCCAACCTCGAAGAAGATATTTTCAATCTCGTGGCGCACGACCACTACGAGCGGGTGCCCAACTATCGCCATTTGACCGACGCGGACGAGCAGGCCCTCCTCGACCGCCACATGAATCGCGTGACCGATACCTGCATTCCCGAGATGGAGGCGATGCGGCGGATCGAAAAGGTGGTCCTCGAGGAGTGGGTCAAGGCTGACAGCGCCGGCGAGCGCTATTTTCCGCACGAGTTCATGTTCAAGATCTTGCGCGGCGGCAAGCTCAAGAAATCGTTTCAGATCGACCCGAAGAATTCGTGGATGCTGGCCGCCGCGGAAAAAAATCTACCGATGTGGGTTCCCGGCTGGGAGGACGCAACGCTCGGCAACATGTTCACCGGCCACGTCATCTCCGGCGACGTGACAAACGTCCACACGGTCAAGACGGGCATCGAATACATGATGTCCCTGGCCGAGTGGTACACGGTCAACGCCAAGCCGCTCGAACCGCGCAAAAAGAACGGCGTCGGCACGATTGGCTTTTTTCAAATCGGCGGCGGCATCGCCGGCGACTTCCCGATTTGCGTCGTGCCGATGTTGCATCAGGACCTGCAGCGCACCAGCGTGCCGCTCTGGGGTTATTTCTGCCAAATCAGCGATTCGACGACCAGTTACGGCAGCTACTCGGGCGCAGTGCCGAACGAGAAAATTACCTGGGGCAAGCTGGGGATCGACACGCCGAAGTTCATCGTCGAGTCCGACGCCACCATCGTAGCGCCGCTCATCTTCGCCTGGCTGTTAGGCCAATAGCCCAAACAGGAACTGCAGAAGTAAGCCTTCCGCCCCACTAACCAAATCGACGAGTAGCCAACAGCACAAAAAAGCGATGCGCGAAGCCCGAGTGATGGCGCCGCCGCGAATCTGATCCAGGTGCCGCTCTGAAACTGATCCACCCCGCGGGGTGTACATCCTATCGTTTTTTGGTCTTGGTCGTCTCTGGCTCCTCCGGTTCTGGCGCTGTGGGCTGCGCCTGGCGACGAAGC
>JBBQIO010000268.1:0-5736 GCA_038325015.1 Polyangia bacterium | reverse complement strand
CTGTCGCGCACCGGCGCCCGCTCGTGTGCCGATTGCCATCGACCGGAGCTGGCCTACACCGACGGCAAGCGAACCCCGGCCGAGCTCCCCGGCACGAGCCCGATTCCGCGCAACGTCCCGACGCTGCTGTACGCGCCCCTGCAGGCTGCGCAGCTGTGGGATGGACGGGTCATCACGCTCCAGTCCCAAGCGCTCTCGGTGCTGCACGCCCCCGCCGAGATGGGGCTGAGCGGGGACGAGCTGGTGCGCGCCGTGCAGTCACAATCCACACTGCGGACTGGGTTCCTCGAGAGCTTTGGCGCGGTGACCGCCGAGAACATCGGCCGTGCGCTGGCCGCCTTCGAAGCGAGCACGATGATCCCCGCCGACGCGCCGATCGATCGATTTGCCCGCGGCGACGACGGGGCCCTGTCGGCGGACGAGCGCGCCGGGCTCGACGTGTTCGCCGGCCGCGCCCGCTGCACGCGCTGCCACCTGCCCCCGCTCTTCGGCGGGACGCGACCGCCCGACTTCAGTGCCACGATCTATTCGGTGCTGGGAATTCCCGCCGATGCCGCCGGGCACGCGCTCGACCAAGATCCGGGGCGCGCGCACCACAGCCATCGACCGCGCGAGGTGCACGCCTTCAAGACGCCGACGGTCCGCAATATTGCCGCCACAGCGCCCTATTTCCACAACGGTGTGTATGCCACGTTGGCCCAGGTGATCGATTTTTACGATCGCGGCGGAGGGCCAGGAATCGGGCTGACCGTGCCGAATCTCGATCCCGATATCGTGCCGCTACACCTGACGGCCGAAGACAAGCGTGTACTGACACTCCTTTTGACTCGGACGCTGAGTGATCCGGCTCGCTCCTACAGAGGCGCTCCGCAATGACCCATGGCGTCGCACTCGTCGCCCTCGAAATGGGCTATGGCCATCTGCGCGCGGCGCAGCCACTCGCCGATTTTTTGCACACGCCAGTTCTGCATGCCGATCGCGCGCCCTTGGCCGACAGCGACGAGCGAAAGCTATGGGGCCGCGCGCGGGCGCTGTACGAGATGACCACGCGCCTGTCCCAACTACCGGTGGCCGGCGCGCCTTTACGCTCGTTCGTCGAGTCGCTCACTTTCATTCCGCACCTCTATCCGTTTCGCGATCTGTCCAAGCCCACGGCCGGCGTCAAGACGCTGGAGCGGATGCGCCTCCGCGGCATGGGCAAGGGCATGGTCGAGCACCTTCACGCGACCGGCGAGACGCTATTGACCACGTTTTTTGCACCCGCCGTGATCGCCGATCGGGCCGCCTGCGAGCGCGTCTATTGCGTCGTCACTGACAGCGACATCAATCGGGTCTGGGCGCCGATCGATCCGAGGCGGAGCCGGATTCACTATTTTGCGCCCAGCCTGCGCGTCGAGCGACGGCTGCGCGCCTACGGCATTCTCGCGCACAACATCGAGTACACCGGCTTTCCGCTGCCCGACGAGCTGGTCGGCGGCACCGAGCTCGTCGCGCTCAAGCGCAATCTCGCGGCGCGTATCGTGCGGCTCGATCGGGAGCGCGCGTTTCGTTCGGCCTATCGCGACGAGCTGCACCACTTTTTGGGACCGCTGCCCGACGATCAAGAGCGCGTCGCACCGCACATCGTGTTTGCCATTGGCGGCGCCGGCGCGCAGGTCGCGCTCGTCGAACAGATGCTGCCGGGGTTTGCCGGGCTCATCGAGTCGGGCAGCTTTCGGCTCACGCTGGTGGCCGGCATTCGGCCCGAGGTGCGCGACGATCTGACGCGCGCCGTGGCCGCCAACAAGCTCGAAGGCAAGGTCGACATTCTGTTTGACGCGCAGCACGCGGGGTATTTCCGCCGCTTCAATGCCCTCCTGGCCGAGACCGATATTCTGTGGACCAAGCCGAGCGAGATCACTTTTTTCGCGGCGCTCGGCCTGCCGCTCATCTTCTCGGCCCCGATCGGGGTGCACGAACGTTACAATCGCCGCTGGGCGATTTTGGCGGGCGCCGGCCTCAAGCAAAGCGACCCGCGCTTCGCCGCCGACTGGATCGGCGAATGGATCAGCGACGGAACGTTCGCCGCCGCGGCCTGGTCCGGCTACATGCGGCTGCCCAAATTCGGCACCTACCGCATTTTAGAAACCATCGCGAAAAACAGCCGTTAACACACCGCTCACACGAACGTCACCGCGGTCATGACGAGTCGGTTTCGCCACGCGAGCGATTCCGTACAAGCCTAGCCGAAATCACCCGTCGTCTTCGGCCAAGACGATCACCCGATCGCCGACCTTAAGGTGCACGGGCGTCGAACGATCCGGCGGATTGAGCACGATGCCGTAGCGCCCCTTGGGATCGGGTCGGTAAATCTGCAGCCCGAGGGCGACCTCGCTGCGCGCCTTGGCGGCCAGGATCAACGTCTGGAACGTGGTCGCTTGGCCCAGCGGAGCGTAAAGCTCGACCGGCTTGAGATAGATCTCGGAGCCCTCGGAGCGAAACAGATCGTCGAGCACCGGGGCGATCCGCGGCTCGTGCGTAATCTGCGCCAGCACCATCGACACCAGCTCGTTGGAAATGACGATGTCGTGAATCTCGGTGGTCGCGGCCAGCTCGCGATTCTTGGGCTCGAGAATTTCACTGCACACTTTTTGCGACATCGCGTTGCCGTGGGCCGCACGAAAATCACGCAGCAGCAAGAGCGCGATGATCGCGCGGGTATCGGCCTGCTCGGCATCGCCGTTACCGGCTGCGTCCTTGGACGAGTCGCCGAGCACCATCACCGTGGCAAAGCGCGCCGGAGCCACCTTCTCCATGAGCTTCCGGCTAGTGAACTCACCGACCACGTGATGAATGCTGCTGTTGCGCAAAACGACGCTATTTTCCGATAACAGATGCTCGCGCCGCGTCTGATCGATCGCGTTGACCAGCGTCAGCGTCGAGCCGGCGCCGACGTAGTTGTCGAACTCCTGCACGATGGGAAAGAGCTTCTCGTTCCACCCCAAGACGAGCATGTGCTCGACCGTCTTGGCCGCCGGCTGGCTGGCCGGCACGACCTCGTCGAGTCGGAGCGGCCCGCGATAGGGCTCGACCCTGATGTTGTCGTCCTCGGCGAGAATCAGCAGCTCCTCGTCGGCGCCAATCACGTAGTCGGCGGGCGGATTGAGCACATGGCTTGACCCATCGGCCTTGCCGACACCGACCAGGCAGCCGTTGGGAAAATCGAGGAGCAGCGAGCCAAACGGCTTGCCCGTCGCCGCCGGCAGGGCCAGGTAGTGAATCTCGTTGCCGGCGAACTGCAAGAGCTCGTCGTAGACGATCGATAGACCGCTGATGCGCGCGGTCTGCAAGATGATCTTGGAGATCATCTCGTTGGTCTTGACCACCTGGGCTTTGCGATTGCTGGCGATCTCGGCGATCTCTTTGTTGGTCGCGAGCAAGACCTCAGCGGTGACGTGAATCGCGTCAACGTTGGGTTTGGCCGGATGGTTGTAGATGGCCAGCAGCGTCTTGATGATTCGCCCGTCGGCGCGATCCGCGTCGCTGCCGTCTTTTTCGTCGACCAGGACGACGATGGCGCGGGCGCGATCAAAGGCCACGCGCTCGAGGTCGCTGATGCTCACCGAGCTGCCCGAGCGCACGACGATTTTTACGCGTGAAAGGTGGGTGACTTTGGTGCGGAGCTTCTCCTCCATCTCGACCTTTTCGCGCTCGGCCAGGACCACGACGACGATGCGCCCGGTCGCCAGATTGGCCTCCGAAAGCTGGTCGATGACCGAGTAGATCTTGTCGGACCAGCCGAGCAGCAAAAAGTGGCCGCGCTCGACCACCGTCGAGCCGCCGCGCCGAATGGCGTCCAGCCGCGACTGAAAATTGCCAGCCAAGGCGGAAATCAACAGGCCGGCGACCACCAGCCCGAGCACGGTATCCACCGCCGACAAACAGCGCACCCAGAAGCCGGTGTCGCTGCCCATCGCTCCGGTGTCCAGAATGCGGGTGAAATAAAACCAGAAGCGCGCCCCGATGGTATCGCCGACTGGCAGCTTCAAGATAACCGCGACGATGACGTGAAGAAACGCCACGCCCAGCGTCAACCCGAGCAGCAAGAGCAGCTGCTTGCCAGCACCGCTCGACAAGAATTCGTCGGTCCGATAGCGCAGCTTGGCTTTCCAACCCTGTCTGCCCGGCATTACGTCTCCCCATGTCCCGCTCGACGCGGGGGCGGTCATCGTGACCTTGCAAGCCGGCTAGCGTCAATCCTTGAGCGAGAACGGGTTGAAGTCGGTGTCGCGGTCGAAGTAGTCGACGTCCTCGATGCGTTTGAGGCGGCCGACGATGAAGTAGGTCAGCGGCGTCAACAGCACCTCGACCGCCACCTTGAAGATCCAGTTAAAGGCGATGACGCGGACGATCGTCTCGCTGCTCCACAGGCCGGCGAAGGCCACCGGATAAAAGATCACGCTGTCGACCGCCTGTCCGGTCACCGTCGAGCCGACGGTGCGCGTCCACAACATGCGGCCGGCGGTCCAGACCTTCATCTTGGCCAGCACCAGCGAGTTGATGAAGTCGCCGGCCCAAAAGGCCAGCATCGACGCCGCGACGATACGAAAGCTGCCGCCGAAACAGGTCTCGAGCGCCGGCTGCATCCGCGCGTTGAACGGTTCGGCCGGGTTGGGCGGAATGTGGATGACCACCCAGCTCATGACCGCGGCGAACAGCAGCGCGCCGAACCCGGCCCAGATGACTTTGCGGCTCTTGGCGTAGCCGTAGACCTCAGTGAGAATGTCGCCAAAAATATAGCTGATCGGGAAGAACAGGTTCCCCGCGCCGAAAACCAACGGAACGCCCAAGACCATCACGCGGCACGATTTGCCCGGACCGATCATGTTCGAGCACAGAAGGACGGTGACGAACGCGGCCATGACGAGGTCGTAATACCGATAGCTCGGTCGACTTTGGCCCGTTGGGTTCGCCATCTTTGCAATGCCTTCGTCGGCGCGTCCGACCTGTCCGACTTGTCCGGTTTGGCTACGGTGGCGACTGGAGTAGTCACCTAGCGCAGCATCGGGTTGCAACCAAATGTCCGCAATGACTCGGCTCGACGACAATGTGTGTGCGGCACGCACTTTGCGTTGGTGGCAGCCAACACGTCAACCGCCCACTTTCGCTTAGGAGCTTTTCGAATGCGATCCTCTGTTGTTGCCTGTGCCCTGTTTGCCGCTCTCAGCCTCTGCGCCGTCGGTTGCGGCGCGCCCGGATCCGACACCGACACCTCCTCCGACGGAGTCCGTCGTAAAGTGAAGTGCGCCAGCAACGACGATTGCTCATCGCGGCAGTTCTGCGACACGGCCGCCAACGACAACAGCTGCGGCGGCACCGGCGTGTGCACCCGCAAGCCGACCTACTGCTCTAGGCTGGCCCAGCCGGTTTGCGGCTGCGATAGCCAGACCTACTCCAACAGCTGCGACGCCGAGCAAAACGGCGTGACCGTCGCGTCGACGGGTAGCTGCCCGGTGGTGCCGACGGCCGACGCCTGCCAGCTGGACTCCGATTGCACCTCGGGCCAGTACTGCTACACGCCCGCGGGCCAGTGCGGCGGCGAAGGCACCTGCTCGACCACGTCGCTCTTTTGCTCGCAGCTGGCCCAGCCGGTGTGCGGTTGTGACGGCCACTCTTACGCCAATCCCTGCTACGCCGTGCACGCCCGAACCTCGGTTGCCTCGTACGGCGACTGCGCCTGCGGCTTCGCCACTGCCA
>JBBQIO010000267.1:0-5741 GCA_038325015.1 Polyangia bacterium | reverse complement strand
CGTGTGATCGAGGCCGAACGGATTGCCAATCGCGATGACCCACTCGCCGATCTGCAGCGCCGTCGAGTCCCCGAAGCGCGCCGCTTGCACGTTGACGCCGTCGACCTTGACCACCGCTAGATCGCTCTTGGGGTCCGTGCCTACGACTTTGCCGTTGACCACCATGCCGCCGGCAAAGTTGACCTTCACCTCGTCGGCATCTTCGACCACGTGGTTGTTGGTCAGGATGTAGCCGCGACCGTCGATGACCACGCCCGATCCCGTGCCGCGCTGCTTGGGCGCCTCTTGCGGCTCGCCGAGCTGCCCACGACCTTGGCGCTGCCCCTGACCTTGAAAAAACTGCTCGAACGGAGTGCCGGCGAACGGGTCGGCGCCGCCGCCCAGCGCCTGCATCCCCTTGGCGCTCTTGGTGATCGAGATGCGCACGACAGAAGGGCTCATCTGCTTGGCGACTTGGGTAAAGGTGCGGCTGAGCGCGCGCGCCTCGGACAGGCCGTGCGGATCGACACCCGGGTTCTGGCCGGGGACGCTCTTGGTGGCGGCCAGTCCGGCCACCGGTTGTGCCGGCGCCGCTTCGGCGGTGGGCGACCAGACGATGCGCACTTGGCTGGCGCCGAGGGCGGCCAGGGCGCCGAATCCAACCAGGGCTGCGCCGCCGAGCCAGGTTTTCTTTGGTGTCCTCATGATCGGGCTCTCCTTAATGTTGCTATCGACACGCCGTTGGACCCGCCAACCGCCTGTCGGGTTGCCAAGGATTGAGTAATCATTCACTGCACTTTAAGCAACCCAGCCGTGGACGTTGAAGTTGACCTTGACCTTGACCTTGAACGTTGACAAAGAACCTAAACCTAAACCGACACGTTGACCCCAACGGCCGTCACACGGGCTCAAACCCTCACTTGAGCCGCCCTGGGGAAGGCTTCTGCTGTTGGGGAATGCTTTCGTCCGTGCTGTGAGCGTTGCCTGTTGGAGTCAATGTGTCGGTTTAGGTTTAGGTTCTTTGTCAACGTTTAGAGTCAAGGTCAACGTTTAGCGTCAACGTCAACTTCAGCGACAACTTCAGCGATCTTCGTCGGCCAGATCTCGGGTTCGGGAAAACGGGATGAAGCGCGCGGCGCGTGTCTATTTGACGCTACCGAGCCTGCCCGCTCGCGGTACCCTCTGGCTCGCTCGCTATGGCTAGCCCGCTCGCAGGCATCACGCTTCGCACCAAACTCGTGCTGCTGCTCTCGGCGGCGCTGGTGGCGACGTTCTTCGTCTCGACGGTGCTGCGCATTCGCTGGACGCGGGCGCGCCTGGAGGCACAGCTTAAGCAGTCGGCCAATGACATCGCCGTGGCCATTGCCGCCGACTTGGCCAAGCACCTGACCCCCGACAAAGACGACGACGACATCTCCGAGGAGCTGCGCGCGGTCAAGCTGCGCCATCCGTTTGCCGGCAGCTACATTCAGCTCGATTGGTCGCCCGACGACGACGTCATCTCGACCTACACGCTACCCGCCGAGGCCTCCGAGACGCAGGTCGCGCACCACACCATCAAGAACAAAGGGCAGACGGTCCGGCGCGACGAAGCCCGACGGGCGCTGTTCGATCACGGGCAGACGATGTTGCGGCCGACCAACCGCTCGACCGAGCCGCCCTGGCGTACCCCGGATCGCCCGCCGTCGTCGCGCTGGCCGTCGGCGGGTGCGGTCGCGCCGAAGCCGAGCGGGCACACGTTTCAACAGGGAATTCGCGGCAGCAACCCGGTGATTGAGGTCAGCGTGCCGGTCGATCCGCCGGGCATCGGCCACGGTCAGCTCATGGTGTCGATGAGCCGCGAGCCGGTCGAGGACGTCATCCGCGCCGAGCGCAACGCGTCCGTAGCCATCGCGACCATCGGCCTCTTGGTGTTCGTTCTCATTACTACATTGATCGTGGACCGCGTGGTCGGCCGGCCGGTCACGGCCATGCAGCTGGCCATGCAGAGCGTGCAGGGCGGCGCGCTCGATGCCCGCGTCGAGGTCCGCTCCAGCGACGAGGTCGGCCTCTTGGCGCGCGGCTTCAACGCCATGCTCGACCGAGTCGAGCGCGCCGACACCGATATTCGCGCCTTCAACCGCCGCCTGGGCGACGAGGTGCAGGCCGCGACCATCGACCTCGAGCGGCAAAATGAGGCGCTCGGGCAGATGAATCGTCTGCTCCTCGAAGCGCGCCGCGAGCTCGGCGACAAAGAGCGGCTGGCGGCGCTCGGCCAGCTAGCGGCGCAGCTGGCGCACGAAATCGGCACGCCGCTCGGCTCGGTGTCGGGCCACCTACAGCTGGCGCTGACCGGGCCCAATGTTCCCGGGCCGCTCAAAGAGCGCCTGCAAGTGGCCACGCGCGAGCTTGAACGCGTCTCCAAGATTGTCCGCGACTACCTCGATTCGACGCGCACGGTGCGGCCCGAGCGAGTGCCGGTCGAGCTGCCCCGCCTGATTGACGAGGCGCTCGATATCGCGCTTGGCGCCGACCGGCGCGCCCACATTACGGTGGTGCAGGAGATCTCGCCGGCGGTCGGCTCGCTGGTCTCCGATCCCGGGTTGCTGCGGCAGATTTTGGTCAATCTTTTGGCCAACGCCGCCGATGCTGTGAGCCAGACCGCCTCGGCCGGCCGCATCGAGATCCAGGCCACGGTCAACGACGGGCAGTGTGCATTGTCAATCCGCGACGATGGCGTCGGGATCGCCGCCGAGGACGTGGCGCGGATCTTCGAGCCGTTCTATACGACCAAGGGGCGCGGCAAAGGCACCGGCCTGGGCCTGGCCATCTGCCGCGAGCTGGCGACCGCGCTCGGCGGTGCCATCTCCGTCGAGAGTGAGCCCGGCCGTGGTTCGATGTTCCGCTTGCGCATTCCGCTGTCGCCGGCGCCGAGCCCGACGACCGCTCCGAAAGGCAGTAACCGATGATCAAAGTGCTGATCTGCGAGGACGACCGCGTGGCCCGCGATCTGCTCGAAGAGATCTTGCGGCGGGAAGGCTACGAGGTCGACGCCGTCGACTCCGGTCAGGCCGCACTCGAACGTCTGTCGCGCGATGCGGCGCCGTTCGACCTGGTGATCAGCGATATCCGCCTGGGCGACGGCCCGACGGGCATGGACATTCTTGCGGCGTTTCAAAAGCGCGCGCCCGAGACGCCGGTGCTCTTGATCACCGGTTTCGGCGACGTCACCGGCGCCATGGCCGCGATCCAAAAGGGCGCCTACGACTATGTCTCCAAGCCGTTCAACGTCGCCGAGCTGACGCTGGTCGTCAGGCGCGCGCTCGAACGCTCCCGCCTGCGCGACGAGAGCCGCGCGCTGCGCAAAGGCACGACCGAGCCGGAGTACCGCATCGAGAGCATCGTCGGCCGCTCGCCCGGCATGCTCGACGTGTACAAAATGGTGGCGCGCGTCGCGCCGACGCTGTCGACCGTGCTGGTCATCGGCGAGTCGGGCACCGGAAAAGAGCTCGTCGCGCGCGCGATTCACACCCACTCGCCGCGCGCCGGCGGCCCGTTCGTCGCCGTCAACTGCACCGCGCTGACCGAATCGTTGCTCGAATCCGAGCTCTTCGGCCATGCCAAAGGCGCCTTTACCGGCGCCGTCGGTCCGCGCCGCGGCCTGTTCGAAGAGGCCCAGGGAGGGACGCTGTTTCTCGATGAGATCGGCGACGTGCCGCCCAAGATGCAGGCGCAGCTTTTGCGCGTGCTGCAGGAGGGGGAGAGTCGGCGGGTCGGCGGCAACGAGGCGATCAAGGTCGACGTGCGGGTGGTGGCCGCGACCAACAAAGAGCTCGAAGGCGAAATCAGCGCCGGGCGCTTTCGCGAGGACCTGTACTTTCGCATCAACGTGGTGACGATTCGACTGCCGCCTTTGCGCGATCGGCCGAGTGACATTCCGATCTTGGTGCGGCACTTTTTGGCCAAGTACGCGGCGCGCGAAAAGCGCCCGCACTTCGACATGTCGGCCACGGCCGAGGCCGCGCTCGAGCGCTATGACTGGCCGGGCAATGTCCGCGAGCTGGAAAATGCCGTCGAGCGCGCCGTGGCGCTGGCCAAAGACGGGATCGTCTTGCCGTCGGATTTGCCGCCTGAGATCGACACCACGCAGGCCGCGGAGGAGGCGTCGCGGGTGATGTCGGCCGGCGGGCTCATTGCAGATCGGCCGACGCTCAACGAGCTCGAGCGGCGCTACATCGAGCTGATTTTGAGCGAGACCGGCGGGAACAAGAAGCGGGCGGCGGAGATTTTGGGCATCGACCGGCGGACGCTGTCCCGGACGCTCGACCGCGAGGCCGAGCGCGGTGAGGCCGAGCGCGGTGAAAAGGAGGGCAGCGACGCGGACGAGCCGACCGGGCCAGGCGACACCAAGAAGTTGTGATCCGGTCACTCGACTTTCCGGCCTGAGTTGTGTATGTGGGGGTCATGAAAAAGACCCAAACTTTGCTCGTCCTATTTTCCGGCTTGGCCTTTGGCTGCAGCTCGTCGTCCAGCAACCCGCCGCCACCCGTGCAAGACTTTGCGACGCCCAACGATTTGGCCGTCACCGTCGATTTGTCCGCCGCTGGGGATGACATGAGCACCCCGGCGCAGGACCTGTTGGGCGCCGACTTGCTGGGCGTCGACTTGGCGACGATGCCGACGCCAACTCCGACTCCGACAGCCACGACGGCCCACGACATCGACGTAAACGCAGGTGGTCAGTTCAGTTCGGGAACTCAGGTGACGGTCGACAATCTGTACGTGCTCGGTGTTTCGGTCACCCCGTTTTTCACCAAGTCTACCTCGACTTGCAACTATCCAATCTTTACGCAGGATAACGGATGCTCAACCCCGCCCTGCGGCATCGAGGTTTACTACACTGTGGCTCCCGCAACCTCGCCATGCCCGGCCACGGCGGTTACTGCGGTCCCGGCAGCTCAGGGTAACTTGGTGTCTGTTGCCGGAACGGTAAACGTCGGGGCCGCATCCGGCTTTCCCAACTACAATGTGGTAAACCACGGCCTCGTCACAAGTGCGGGCGGCATCACCGTAGTTGACCCGGCGGCAAGCCCGGCACCGTCGACGTTTCCGGTCACGGATGCCACTCTGTTTAGTGCGTTGCGCACGCCGGGTGGCGTCGGTACCGGCTGGGCGACCTATGAAGGAACGCTGATCAACTTTACGCCTGCCGACAACATCGACATCACCAAGGTCTACGTGACGGCAACCTCGAATGGTGCGCTTGGCGCTACCTCCGGCCCGACGACCCTCTACTTCGGGCACCACATCTACACGGGTCCCTCGCCGTCGCCGGCACCCGCTGTCGGCGTCATGTACAAGAGCATTTCCGGCTGGGTGAGCACGGACTCAGAGGGGGCGATCGAGCCCCGCACTGCAGCCGACTTCGTCGGGCCGTAGCTCTTTCTCGCTCTGCAGCACTTTCCCCCGCAACTTTCTCTGGCTGTTCCCGATAACGTCCGCATGAATCTGCGTACGTCACTCGACTTTTCTTTCAATGTTGTGTACGCGGGGCGCATGAAAAATGCGTTCCTCGTCGTTGTTGCGGGTTTGGCATTCGGTTGCAGCTCCGCGTCGAGTGGGCCGCCGCCCGGTAACCAAGATTTTGCGCTGCCGCCGGATCATGCGCTGGTCGGCGACTCGTCGCCCAACACTGTGCCCGACGGGTCGCTGCTCGCGGTCGACCTCCTGAACGCCGACCTCCTGGGGCAGCCCAGCCCGAGCGCAACACCGACGCCTAACAC
>JBBQIO010000266.1:0-5779 GCA_038325015.1 Polyangia bacterium | reverse complement strand
CCGTGGCGCGCGCCATGGACGACCGCGGCTATCCGTCCGTCGCGCAGCCGGACCTTGGACAGTGTATCGGTGAGCGCGCCGACTGAGACCTTGGTCTCGGCCGCGATTTCGACGTCTGCCGTGCCGCCGACGTCGAGGCGTGCGCTGCCGCCTGCGGAGGTGCTCAGCTCGTCGTCAGCGTCGAGCTCTTTGCCGACCACGACATCGACCCGAGTGCCGTCCGGGGCAAGCCGCGTGACCTGGCCGTGCACATCGATGACGCGCACCGTTCTGACCACGCGCGTCGGCGCAGTGGCGACGACCGGGGCCACGACGTCGTGCTGGCAGCCGAGCACCAGCACCACGCACACCGCTGAAGCCCAGACCCGCACCTATTCGGCGATCCCCGGCAGCCGCAAGGAAAACATCGCGCCCTGCCCCGGCACACTGTCGAGCGTCAGCGTGCCGCCATGCTCTTCGATGATGCCGCGACTGACCGCCAGCCCCATGCCCGAGCCCGCCCCCTCTTCTTTGGTGGTGAAAAATGGCTCGAAGATGCGCGCTGCGACCTCGGCGGGGACCCCCGGCCCGTCGTCGGCCACGCGCAACTCGGCGAATCCGTCGTCGGTGCGTCGCGTGCTGACCATGACTCGGCCGCCGCCTTCACCCATCGCCTGCATCGCATTGATCATCAGATTGAGCACCACTTGCTTGAGCGCGCTGCCGTCGGCCAGCACGGGCGGCACGTCGTCCGCCAACTCGACGTCGAGCTTGACGCCGTTCATGTTGAGCTGGTGCGCCATGAGCCGTCCGACGCTGTCGACGGTCTCGGCCACATCGAGGCGCGCGTGCCCCGGGCTCGCGGGTCGCGTGAAGCTCAAGAACCGAGTCAGGATCTCGACACAACGCTGCGTCTCTTTTTCGATCAGCTCGAGCAGCTCGGTCGCAGCTTCGGGCTTGCTCTTCATGCGGCGCAGCGCCACCTGGGTGAATCCCAGAATGCCGGTCATCGCGTTGCGCACCTCGTGCGTGACCCCCGCGCTCACCTGACCGAGCGCGGCGAGCGCCTCGGTTCGGTTTCGTGCACCGTCATTTTTTGACTCGCCCATGAGTCTCCTAGTCGAGGTGCGCGCGCCGGCTGCCGGCCGGCAGGGTCAAGGTGAACGTCGCTCCCGCGCCTGGCTGGCTATGCGCCCGGACGCGGCCGTGGTGCTGCTCGATGATGCGGTGGACGATGGTCAATCCGAGGCCTTCGCCGTGCCAGTCGTCTTTGGTCGTGAAGAACGGGTCGAAGATCTTGGCCAGGTGCTCGGCCGCGATGCCGCGCCCGGTGTCGGCGACCTCCAGCTTGACCACGCCGTCGGCGAGGCTGCTGCGCACGGTCAACGTGCCGCTGCCCTTCATGGCGGTCACTGCGTTTTTAACCAGCTGCGTGATCGCCTCCTGTAGCTGTGCCGAGTTGCCGACGACGTGGGGCAGCGCGTCGTCGAGCTGACGCACCACCTCGATCTTTTCCAGCGGCACGCGCTTGATCGCCATCTCAACGACGGCGTTGGGCTCGACGTCGGAGAAGCTGTCGCCGGCGTAGCCTTCGGAGAAGGTCAACAGCGTCTGCACGATGCGCGCGATGCGCGCCGCCTCCTCCTCGACCATCCCGAGAATGCGGCTGTCCGACTCGCGCTTGTCCTTGGTCGCGCGCATGCGCAGCACCTGAGCGAAGCCCACAACGCTGGTCAGGGGATTGTTGATTTCGTGCGCGATGCCGGCGCCGAGCGCGCTCACCGCGGCGATTTTTTGCGATTGCAAGAGCTGCGCTTGCGCCTCTTTGAGCTCGCGGGTCCGCTCGTCGACGCGCCCCTGCAGCTCGCTATTGAAGGCGCTGATCGCGGCCTCGCGCTTTTGGATCTCGGCGGCCATGTGATCGAACGCCGCCCCCAGCTGGCCGAGCTCGTCCGTCGATGTCAATCCAAGTCGATGCTGAAAATGCCCGCGGGCCAGAGCGCGCGCGCCGTCGGTGAGTGTGGCCAACGGCTGATTGATCCGGCGGGCCAGGAGCAGCCCGGCGGTCAGCGCGACCAGGATCGACGCGACAATGAACAGGCCATTTTGCCGTTGGATAGCGCGGCTGGGGGCAAAGGCGATGGCACGCGGCTCCTGCGTCACCACGCGCCAGCCGCCCGGCAGCGCCGCCGAGGTGGCCAAGACGTCCGGCGAATCGTTGAGCCGTCCGCCGGCGTTGGGACCGCACAAAATATGGCCATCGCCGTCCACCAGGAGCGTCGCTATCTGCGCTTGGGTTTCGCTGCGCAGTGCGGCGCAGATCGAGCGAAACGACAGGCCCGCGGCGACCACCCAACGTTGTCCGCGAGCCCCGTCGGTGGCGAAGGCCAGAGCCACGAGCGGAGTGGAGGAGCCGGCGGTGAAAAAAGGTTCGCCGACGGCGCGGCCGCGCCGGTTTGCGGCAGCGAACGGGATGTGTTGCGAAAACGCGGACAGCGCCTCCATCGTCGCGACCGGGTGATCGCGAAACTCCCCGGGCGAGTCATCGTGGCGGAAGATCGCATCGCCCAGGCCGCCGCCCGCGCCGTCGAGCAGCGTGACCGTCGCGAGATCCACCTGCATGCGGTAGACGAGCGCCAGCGCCGCCTGCCGTTCGCCGTCGGACAGCTCGCGCCAGTGAATGGTCCCGGTGACCAGGAGCTGCAGCATCTCGAGCGCACGGTCGAGCGAGGCGCGCACACGAGCGGCGCCGGTCTCGGCGCGGCTTTGATGAAGCTGGGAAAGCTGAGTATCGAACGCGCGCTGATGCACGCGCATGGCCGTGAGGCCGGACAGAGCGACCGGCACCAGTGCGACGGCGACGATGATCAGCACCAGTCGGGCGCGAACGCTCACGATGCATCGATCTCCGTCCGCAATAGCTGTCGGACGACGGTGCCCAGCTCATGCTCGCTGAACGGCTTGGCCAAAAACGGGTGATTGTGCTGCCCGTCGCTGGCGTCGATGTGCTCGGCGTTGCCCGAGATGAACACCGTCTTGAGCGCGGGCCGCTGACGCGACAAGAGCTCTGCCAGCTCGCCGCCGGAGCGGCGCGGCATGACCATGTCGGTCACCAGAAGATCATAGGCCCCGCCGGCCGAGGCGAAGCAATCGAGCGCCGCGTCTCCGTCGCGAGCCGCGGTTACGTCGTAACCGGTGCGTTGAAAAACGCGGGTCAGGACGTCGCGTAGGCAGTCGTCGTCCTCAACGATCAGCACACGTTCGCCGCGGCTCATGGGTACGGTCACACGCGGCTCGAGCGGGTCCGAGGTCCCCGCCGACGCGGTCGTCGCCGGCAGCTTGATGAAAAAACAGGTGCCCACGCCCGGCGTCGACTCGACGGCGATGTTGCCGCCCGACTCCTCGACGATGGTGCGAACCATGGCCAGTCCGAGCCCGGTGCCGCGGCCGACGGCCTTGGTGGTGAAGAACGGCTCGAAGATGCGCGCAGCGACGTCGGGGACCATGCCGCTGCCGGTGTCCCGAACCGTGATCACGACCTCACCGGCGTTGGCCGCGGTCCCAATGGTGAGCGTGCCGTGGCTATCGATGGCATCGCGCGCGTTGACCACCAGATTGGCCAACACCTGCTCGAGGTGGGTGCGCGACATGCGGACCACGCTGACCGCGGGATCGAGCGACAGCTTGAGCTCGACCTCGGGGCCGATGACACGGGATAGCATCGAGCGCAGCTCCTCGATGACTCGGTTGAGATCGAGCAGCTCGAGCTTTCCCGACGGGCGCCGCGAAAAAGCCAAGAGCTGCCGCGTCAGCCGAGTGGCGCTGTCGACCGAGCCCAGCACGTCGGTCAAGGCCTGCGTCGTCTCCGGTCCGATCGTGCCCTCCTTAATATCGCGCAGCGCCTCGCCGGCGCAGACCATGACGATGCACAAGAGGTTGTTGAAGTCGTGCGCCACGCCGCCGGCCAAGCGGCCGAGCGCTTCCATCTTTTGCGCATGGCGATGCTGCGCTTCGAGTCGAGCCAGCCGCGTTTTGTCGGCGGCGCTGCGCACCTTGAGCAGCACGGTCTGCAGATCGGGAAAGGGCTTGACCAGGTAGTCGAAGGCCCCGACTGCAATCGCGGCGATCGCCGAATCGATCGATGCGTAGCCGGTGATGAGGATCGCTTCGAGGCCGGGCTGATCGCTCTTGAGCGCGCGAATCAGCTCTAGTCCGGAGCCATCGGGCAAATTTTTGTCGACCAGCACCACGTCGGGCAGGCACTGGGCCGCCAGGCCGCGGCCTTCACCGACGCTGCCGGCCTCGAATAGCTCGAAGTCTGCGTCGTCGAGAATCTCGCGTAGCAGGCGGCGGACGACCGGCTCGTCGTCGACGATCAAGACTTTGCAGCTAGGCATGCGCTCTCCTGTCCCCGAGGACTTCGCGTGCCAGCCGGGGGATGTCATAGATGTTGGTGAAGGGCTTTTCGACGTAGGCGGCCAGACCGATGGCTCGGCCTTCGTCGCGGCTCGGACCGTTGGCGTAGCCGGTGACCAGAATGACGGCCGTGCCGGGATGCTCGCCGGTGATCGCGCGCGCCAGGCCGAGGCCGCTCATGCGCGGCAGGTTCTTGTCGGTCAGCACCAGATCGGCAGGCTGTTGGCGCAACAGTTCCAGCGCCTGTTCGGCCGAGCTCGCGGTGCGGATGGCAAACCCAATGCTGTCGTCTTCAAACGCCATCTGCAGCGCTGCGAGCACTGCGGGTTCGTCGTCGACCAAGAGGATCCGATACGTCGGCACGGAGGCTCCGAATGCGGCAGAGGGCACCATCCTTCGTCGGCCTTTGTCGGCAAAACTGAAGGCGTCCTGCGCGCGCGGTCAGCACCGATTTGCCCAGCGCCAACCTCGTGTCCCACCTTGTGCGACCCGCGCCTTCGCCTTGATCTGCCGGCTTCCCCGTGCAACCGTAAGACCGAACGGTTGTCGGCGGTTGCTTGCAAGCTGGAGGGGTGATGGACGCTTCGGCAAAAGCTGCATCAAAGGGGTCTGGCGCGCGCGGCCTTCTGCGCTACGCCGCCGACCGTCGATCGATCGCCTTTCTCTTGATCCATTTCGCGCTGGTCGGAAGCGCTTTCGTGCTGGCGCCGCATGGTCTTTGGGGCGCGGCCGCGGTCGCTGTCCTGTCCTATTCGTCGTTCATCCAGCTCATCTCCGGTCACAACACGATGCACGGTCCGCTCTTTTACAACCGTGGCTTCAACCGGGTCTGGCAGATGGTGCTGTCCGTCGGCTTCTGTTATCCGGTCAGCGCCTTTGTGCCGGTCCACAACCTGAGCCACCACCTTCATCTACAGACTCCCAAAGACGTGCTGCGCACGACCGAGGTCCGTCACCGCTCCAACCTCCTCAATCTTTTGCATCACGTGGTGATGGCGGCGATTCATATTCACGTGCTCAACGCGGTCTATGTTTCCCGTACGCGCGCCCGACGGCGAGTCTGGTTCGTGCAAGTGCGCAACGAGATTGCGACCGTGGTTCTCGTCGCTGCGGGTCTGATCGTACTGTCGCCGCTGCGCTTCTTGGAATTCGTCCTTGTGCCCGCGCTCATCGGTCAATGCATGATTTTCGGCCTCGGCTATCTGCAGCACGATGGCTGCGATCCGGACACCGAATACAATCAATCACGCAATTTTCTTGGTGGGCTCTTCAATTGGCTAATCTTCGATAACGGCTATCACACCATCCATCATATGCAGGCCGGTCTACACTGGAGCCTGGCGCGCGAAGCCCACGCTCGGCTGGTCGTTCCGAATATCCATCC